>CAZKHZ010000091.1:0-14242 GCA_964552715.1 uncultured Chitinophagaceae bacterium
GTTGCAGCAGTTGGTTCTTCCGTTACTACTGTTTCTTCTACGGTTGCAGCAGCAGGTTCTACCGTTACTACTGTTGCTTCTTCTGATACTGGTGTATTTTCAGCAGCAGTGGCAGCTTGTGCAGCAGCTAATGCATCAGCACGTTTTTGCTCACGAGCATCACGTTTTTTAGTTTCTTCAGCCAACAACTTAGCGTTGATTTCAGCTTTATCTTTATGGTGTTTTTTCTGATGGTCAAGCACAGTATTTTTGTGCTCATCTAACCATTGTTGGAATTTTTCTTCGGCTGCTTCTAATGTAAAAGCACCTTTAGTTACACCACGCAACAAATGTTTTTTTACTAAAACACCTTTGTACTTCAAAATTGCGTTTACTGTATCAGTAGCCTCAGCCCCTTTTTGAAGCCAATCAACTGCTTTATCTACATCAACATTAATTGTTGCAGGTTTAGTAAGTGGATTGTAATCACCGATTCTTTCGATGTAGCGACCGTCTCTGCGAGCGCGACTATCTGTTGCCACGATGTGGTAAAAAGGACGCTTTCCGCGACCATGTCTTTGCAATCTTATTTTTACTGCCATTTGCTTAAAATCAATTCAAGTGTTTGGAAAAATCCACATCTTTTTGAAAAGCGGGATGCGAATATAGTTGTTTCTCTCAAAGCGAGAAATAAAAAATCTATTCCTGTTCATAAAAAGCCAATCCTCAAACGAGTTGTATCCTTATATAGTTATTGAATAAAATATTTTCTTCTCAGTGAACTTTATTTTAAAATTAAGGTTGTAATGGCTCAAAGTTTCAAATAATATAAAATCTATTGAAGCACTGAATTGAAATTATTTATTCATAATTCTTATATTCGCAACGCAAAAAAATAAATATGTCAACAACAACAGAAACAAGCCTAAAGTACAAAGTGAAAGATATTTCATTGGCTGCTTGGGGCAGAAAAGAAATTAAATTGGCGGAAGCCGAAATGCCAGGACTAATGTCATTGCGCAAAGAATTTGGTGAATCCCAGCCTTTGAAGGGTGCGCGCGTTGCAGGTTGTCTGCACATGACAATTCAAACAGCGGTACTTATTGAAACGCTTACAGCTTTAGGTGCAGATGTTACCTGGAGTTCATGTAACATATTCTCAACTCAAGACCACGCAGCAGCAGCAATTGCAGCAGCAGGAATTCCTGTTTTTGCTTGGAAAGGAATGAATGAGGAAGAATTTGACTGGTGTATAGACCAAACTCTTTTTGCTTTTAAAGATGGTCAACCATTAAACATGATTTTGGATGATGGTGGCGACTTAACTAATTTAGTGCTTGACCGTTACCCTGAATTGGTTGGTGGCATTAGAGGGCTAAGTGAAGAAACTACTACTGGTGTGCTTCGCTTGTACGAGCGCGTTAAAAATGGTACACTTACTATGCCAGCTATCAATGTTAACGATTCAGTAACTAAATCGAAATTTGATAATAAATACGGTTGCAAAGAATCATTGGTAGATGCCATTCGCAGAGCTACAGATTTAATGCTTGCTGGTAAAGTAGCAGTGGTAGCAGGTTATGGCGATGTAGGTAAAGGTTCTGCTGAATCATTGCGTGGCGCAGGTTGCCGCGTGTTGGTTACAGAGATTGATCCAATTTGTGCTTTGCAAGCTGCAATGGATGGCTATGAAGTTGTTACTATGGATGGTGCAGTTTCTCGTGCAAACATTTTTGTTACTGCTACCGGAAACGTAAATATTATTCGCGAACGTCACTTTAAAGGTATGCGCGATAAAGCTGTGGTTTGTAACATTGGTCACTTCGACAATGAAATTGACATGGCTTGGTTGAATAAGAACTATGGTAACACCAAAGATTCTATCAAACCTCAAGTAGATGTTTACAATATAGATGGAAAAGAAGTGATTATTCTAGCTGAAGGTAGATTGGTAAACTTGGGTTGCGCAATGGGGCATCCTTCGTTTGTAATGAGCAATTCATTCTGTAACCAAACTTTAGCGCAAATCGAATTGTGGAACAACAGCGATAAATACGAGAACAAAGTTTACGTATTGCCTAAGCACTTAGATGAAAAGGTTGCATTCCTTCACCTTGCGCACATTGGTGCCAAATTGGAGATATTAGATAAAGAACAGGCTGATTATATCGGTGTTCCGGTTAATGGTCCTTTCAAAAGCGATACTTACAGATACTAAGATTAAATTTAGCCTAATAGTAATCCCGCAAGACTTTAAAAATCTTGCGGGATTTTTTTATGCTGTTTTTTAAGCAAAAGTTCTCATTTTTTATCCTTCAATTCGCGATGCCGAAAAAGCATACGAAATTGAATTGGAAGAAAACTCTTGTTGCCATTTTTTTTATTCCTGTAATACTTGTGCTGTTGGCATTTCTTACAGCATTATTGCTTGAGGATAAAATCAAGCAGCAGGTAATTGCCGAGATAAACAAAGAACTTACAGTGACTGTAAAAGTTGGCGGGGAAATTACACTGAGTTTTATTCGTCATTTTCCGGATGCTTCATTACAATTTAAGTCGGTAAGCATTGCCAGTAAGCTTAAAGCGAAAGAGCCTGACCTTGCCGCAGTGCGCGAACTATCTTTTATTTTCAGCCTTTATGATTTGATGAAAGGTAAAATCAATATTCACAAGTTGTTGTTGCAAAATGGCTCGGTGAATGTGTTGAAGGATAAAAACGGGGTAACCAATTTAGACATACTGAAGCATAATGATTCGCAAGAAAAGGGTGTTGCATTGGTGCTCAGCAAAATCACCTTGCAGAATGTAAGTTTTAATTATGTGGATGAGGGTACTAACCTAAATGTAAAAGCTCGTGTAAGAAAAGTGGAACTCACCGGTAGCTTTGGCAAGCCGCAGTTTAAGTTGATTGCTGATGGTAATTTTTTCCTTGAAAGCATTCAACAGGCAGAGGAATCTTATGTAGCAAATAAGCAGATTGTAATTGCAATACAACTTGATATTAGGAAAGGCGGCAACAACATATTGGTGGAAAAGGGAAGTATTGAAATAGAGAAAAATCCTTTTTCGGTTGCAGGTACTTTGGTGTTTGAAAAAAGTAAGACACTTATTGATTTAAAAGCCAAAAGCGAGGGCGAAGACATCAGCAGTTTTATTGCATTGATGCCTGCTTCGGTTAAAAATAAATTGAAAGATTTTGAAGGAAAGGGCGCATACAATATTGAGGCAAATGTGAATGGTGCGCTTAGCAAAAACACTTCGCCACAGGTAAAAATTGTAGCAAATTTGAATGATGGCAATATCAAACTTTCAAAGTATGGGCGCGAGTTGAATCATGTGTTTGTAAAGGTGGAGTATGGTATGGATGCACAAAGCGCAGATTATTTGCGCATCAGTGATTTTCGTTCGCGTATCAGCGACCAACCTTTTCAATTTAGTTTGTTGCTGAAAAATTTATCGCAACCTGATTTTATTTTTAATGCAAATGGCACGCTTCATTTGGATGAGATTTCACCATTTATACCAGATAGTGTTTTGAAAGATTTGAAGGGTAATATTCGCTTCACGGATTTTTCGTTGCATGGTAACGTTGCTGATTTTGATAACCTTTCTAAAGTGACTGTGAATGGGGGAGGCGTGTTTCAATTAGACCAGGTTTCTTTTGCTGCACAAAACGTTTTGTACGAAAATATTAACGGTATCATCAATTATCAAGGTAGGATGTTGGAAGCGAAGAAACTGAGTATTTCTTTTCTTAAAACGGAAGCTGTTTTCTCTGGTACCATTTCAAATTTGGTGCAGTACATTGCTGCATTGGTGGAGCGAAAGCCAATGAGTGATATTGCGCTGGAGGCGGATGGAAAATTGGAGGTGAAGACATTGCAGCTTGCACAAATGATTGAGACTTTTAGCAAACAAAACAAGGCAGGGGCTGCACCCAAAAAGAAAGTGGATGTGCGGGATGTGTTTCGCATCAACGGTAATCTGCAAGTGAGCATTCAAAATTTTACTTACAACAAAATGGAGTTTGATGATGTGCAGGTGAATGTGACTTTTTCGCCATTGCACCTTAGGTTGAATAATTTTTCGACTAACACCATGGGTGGAAGCATTAAAGGGAATGGCTATTTGGTATTTACTGGCACGCAGGATTTGCTGATGAACATGGGTACGGAAGTTACGGACATTGATGTGGCGCAGGTGTTTTTGCAAACAGAAAACTTTGGGCAGCAAACGCTTACCGACAATAATCTTCAAGGTGTTTTAAATGCAAAGCTTTACATCAAAAATACATGGAAAGACTATAGCAGCCCTGACTTGGATAACCTTAATGCCATTATAGATTTTGAAATTAAGAATGGCGCGCTTAAAAACTTTGAGCCTGTGAAAGCTGCGTCTGCATTTATTCGGGTGGAAGAACTTTCGAACATTCGCTTTGCGGATATTAAAAATCGTTTGACAATTTATAATCGTACCATTACCATTCCTGCATTTGAGATTCAAACCAATGCGTTGAACTTGATGTTTTCGGGGCAGCATAATTTTGATAACACGATTGATTATCGTTTCAAAATTAACCTGCGCAAAGTGCTGGCAAATAAGTTCAACAGAAAAGGGAAGGAGCAGTTTATAGAAAGTGACCCTTATGAGGGATTGAATGTTTATTTGAGTATGACGGGACCGCTTTCTAATCCAAAGATTCAATATGACAAAGCCTCTGCAGCAGCTAAAATTAAAGATGATTTTAAGAATGAAAAGGAGGTGTTGAAGGAGCTTTTTAAAAAGGGTAGCAATACCAAAGATGATAAGCGCGAGGATAAATTTTTTCAGATTGAAGAAGAGCCGAAGTTCATGGAGTTTGAGGAGAATTAAGAAGAGAGGGTTTGTAGAAGGCAGTGGAATACAAAAGGGCATCAAGAAGAAAGACGAAAAGGATAGGTAGGGTTTAGAAGTGTTAGAAAAAAACTCCTCTCAAAAGAAGTAAGCAAAGGGAACTTAAAAATAAAAGAATAGGATTAATAAATTAGATAAACAGCAACATAACAGCTAAAGTTTTATTCGATAGTAGCGCTGATGCCTCTGTCGCAGATGGCATCTTTTAAGGGCTTTAGGGTTTCAAAGTTGCCTGTTTTTACGGCATACTTTCCTTTGTAATGTATAAAAAGGGAGCATTGTTCAGCTTGCTCAACAGAGTGTCCGCAGATGGCTACTAGGGTATCAATGACCCAGTCGAAAGTATTAACGTGGTCGTTATGCAAAATCAACTTGTGATACGTTTGAAGAACAGTGTCAACTGCAACGTCTTCTAATAGCTCGGTAGATGTGTTGAACATGAATGTAAAAATTGAGGTGTCGAAAGTAACTTTCTATTGCGAAATTGCAACGGTGAAAGCGGCATTAAATTTTTCGCCTTTTACTAAAGTCAAAATGCCTTCCTTTTTCTTAAAATCTGTTGCTGAATCGGCACTGTCTGCGCAGCCATACCAAGGCTCGATACATACATAAGGCGCACCTTCTTTTGTCCAGATACCTAAATAAGGAAAGCCTTGAAACTTGACAGTAAGCTGCTGCTGATGATTGCGGCTTTGTATGCTTAATGCACGCGATGTGTGATTTTTAAATATCAAGGCATCGTCATTAAACAGGGCAGGACGCAGATTTATTCGACCATCCAATGACACTATAGACTTTCTATCGTCAAAAAATCCATCGGTGTTGATGTGGTGGCGTTCAAGCGTTTCTTTTTTTTCAAACTGAATATGATAATCTTCAAAACTTTCGTTGGCGTAAAACGGCACAGCAAAAGCGGGATGCGCGCCTAGCGAAAAGTACATGGTTTCATCGCCCGTGTTTTCAACTTGATAGGATTGAATCAAGGTATTGTCTTGAATGCGGTAGGTTATTTTAAAGTTAAAATGATAAGGAAACACAGCAAGCGTTGATTCGTTTTCGCTTAATAGGAACTGTAGTTCATTGGCTGATTCCGCAACACATTTAAAGTTTGCATGGCGCGCAAAGCCATGTTTTTCCAAAGAATATTTTTTGCCGTCAATAGTTATTTCGTCATGGAGGCATCTGCCAATGATGGGAAACAATACAGGCGCATGCCAGCCCCACCATTTGTTATCTGCTTGCCACAAATGTTCGGTATTGCTGGGAATGTGAAACAAAGAGTTCAGTTCAGCTCCTTTTGCAGATATGTTTATTCTAAGAACATTGTTTTGAATGGTGTGCATAAAATGTTGATTGCTTTGATGAAATGATGAATGTGTAAGGTTAAGTTTGTGGCAAGAAAATGAAAATTTTATGAGACTAATTATACTTCTACTAGCGTTTGTTTCTGGCTTTAATTTAAGTGCCCAATCGCTTACGAAGGAACAAAAGAAACAATTGAATAATGAATTGAAAGCCTACAAAAAAGATTTAGTTACTTTTTATCAAGAAAAAGAAGCCAATAAAGAAACATTTGCTGCAAATGATTCTACCATCAGAAGGTTGAAGGATGAAGTTGCTGTTGCTGCGGGATCTCGTTCAGATTTAGAACAACGTGTAGAAACTGCAAATAAATTGCTTGCTGCGTGCGAAAACAAACCAGTACTTCAAGTGGAGGATGCCACTACTATTCCAATGGGAACAGTTTACAAAGTGCAAATAGGGTTCTACAAGAAGTATGACATTACCTCAAATTTTGATAAACCAAAGTTTGTTGGGTATGAAGATGTGGAAGGTTTGAAGCGTTATATCATTAGTTATTTTTCTACCGAGGAAGATGCAGAAAAGTTGAAAAAAGACATCAGAGGCTTAGGCATCAAAGATGCTTTTGTAGCCAAGTATGTAGATCAACAAAGAGTTTTTGAATGGGAGAAAAATCCTAAATACAAAAATAAAACTAAGCCAACATCTTGGAAGGATGTGGTTCCTGCAAAGTAAGGGCTTTATTGCATAATGCATAAGTTTTATCGTGCATCCCAATTGCTTTTTTACAGCAATCAATTTTTCTATAAATGAAAACAATTCTGTTGCTTGTTGCCTCCAACATCTTTATGACATTTGCATGGTACGGTCATTTGAAGTTTAAGGAAGTTGCGCTATGGAAGGTAATTTTGGTAAGTTGGGGAATAGCCTTTTTTGAATATTGCCTGCAAGTGCCTGCAAATAGAATTGGGCATGGAATGTTTAGTGCCACACAATTAAAAATTATTCAGGAAGTAATAACGCTGGTGGTGTTTGCGGTGTTTAGTATTTGGTTTTTAAAAGAACCTTTCCGCTGGAATTATGCCGTGTCGTTTATGTTTATTTTAGGTGCTGTGTATTTTGCTTTTGCAAAGTTTGAATGAATTACATCTTTACACCACCTGCATGTTTCTCAATTGCCTCCATTACTTTCTGCGCCAATTGCATGGCTTTGAAACCGTCTTCTACACTTACAGGCACGGGTTTGTTTTGTGTGATGCTTTTATGAAAAAGCTCTAGCTCTAGTTTGATGGCGTTTACATCTTGTTTAGTAAGTGTTTCCATAGTGATGAATTTCTTTTTGTCACCAAGGTCAATTTCAAAGCCGGGTATTTCGGATGATGGTTGCTTGTTGTGAATTTTCAAAACATCACTTTTGCCTTTAAGGAAATCAATACTGATATAAGCCCCAGGTTGAAACACACGCATCTTGCGCATGTTTTTGAGTGATATGCGGCTTGCCGTAACGTTGGCTACACAACCATTAGCAAACTCAATTCTTGCATTGGCAATGTCTAACGATGAACTGATGATTGCCACACCGCTTGCACTGACTTTGCTCACCTGCGATTTTACCAAACCAAGAATGATATCTAGGTCGTGAATCATCAAATCGTGCACCACGCTTACATCGGTACCACGCGGGTTGAATTGTGCCAGACGATGCACTTCAATAAAAACAGGATTGATTTTTTTGATGTCAATTGCCAGCATTGCCGGGTTGAAACGTTCCACATGCCCAACCATTGCTTTTACTCCGGCTTCTTCTGCCATGGCAGTTAATTTTTTTGCTTGGGCAGTAGTTTCGGCTACGGGCTTTTCTACAAAAATATGTTTACCCGCTTTAAGGGCAGCAGATGCAATATCAAAGTGGGCTATAGTAGGCGCAGCAATCACTACAGCTTGAACCGAGGCAATTAAATCATTTGCTTTTTCAAATCTTTTATAACCAAATTCTTGTATTGCATAAGATGCAACATCATCTGCTGGGTCGAAGAAACCAACAACATCAAACCCTGAAATTTCTTTCAATAGTCGGGCATGAATCTTGCCCAAATGACCTACACCGAATAAACCAACTTTTACAATT
Source organism: uncultured Chitinophagaceae bacterium (assembly GCA_964552715.1). Classification (GTDB taxonomy): domain Bacteria; phylum Bacteroidota; class Bacteroidia; order Chitinophagales; family LD1; genus UBA7692. Next base: position 8,303 of record CAZKHZ010000091.1, read on the forward strand.
CTGGACATGGTGGTATATTAGAACTTTGTGGTTTCGTAAGTCAACATTTGTTCGCGCATGTAATCTGGCACAGGCACACTGATATTGTTTTTGTAATCAAACATTACCTGTGTTGAGTTGCCAGAAGTTAATAGCGTATGGCTGCCGTTTTTTTCTACACGTACAATCAGGTACTGAAATTCAAAGCTTTTAGTCCCCATTTTGGTGGTGCGGACATATATTTCTGCATGGTCTGTAAAGAGCAGCGGCTGATGATAATTTACGGTGGCAGTAGCCAGAATAACACCGTCTTTATCCCAATCAATTTTGCAGGCTTCGAGAAAGTAACGCAGGCGCGCTTCTTCAAAATAAGTTAGGTAAACTGCGTTATTGATGTGGCGCATTTCGTCTAGGTCGCTCCATCGTGCTTCTACTTTTGCGCGAAAATGGAATTTGCTCAATTCAGCTTCAATATTCATTAGGAGGTATATTAATTTTTAGTCTTTAATATTTTGATAATCTGTTCAGTTTTAGTAGTCTTTAGTTGCACTAAATACATGCCCGAAGATAATGCTTCTGCAATGCTGATTTCATTGTTTTCAACAGTGAAAGTTTGAATTGTTTTTCCTGTAAGGTCTAAGATATTTACAGTAGCGGTTGAGTTATCTCCATTTATAAAAAGTGTTGTGTTGTTGCTGAAAACAGTTGGGTAAACAAAGGCTTTGCTAGTGCTGATGTTATCAATGCCACTTACGATGCAATTGAGTTGCACATTAAGCGCAGTAGTAAGCCCTGCCTTCATTTCTACATCCTTTATGATTTTTGTAAAGCAGCGATTGTTGCGGTCGTAAATGCGCACATCATATTTGCCCTCGTTGCCTATGCCTGTTTTGTAATTGCCTGCAAAGTTGCTGCGCTTGAGGGTGTTGCTGCCAATAAAACTCACATCAATATTAGGTAGAGCTTCACCGTTTTGGTTGGTGATTTTACCTTCGAGATAACAAGCGCGCTTTAACTCGGGAGTGAGCACAAATAAACCCTCCTGTCTGTCGCTGGCAATTAGGTTGCCCGATGGTAAAAAGGGATAAACACCCCAGCAACCTTCAAAGCCGTTGGCGTTGCCAAAAGGGGATGTATCGTAATCGCCTACTTCCACTAAATTATCAGGCTTGTGCGCATCCACAATGGTGAAGCCTGCGCGATAGTAGCTGGTATATAAATAGTTGTTGGGTGCGATGTAAGTATTATGCGGAATTAAGCTATCGTAATCAGAGTGGCGATATTCATCTAATAAGGTAATGTTGCTCAAATCGCTGACATCATAAGATGCTACTGTGGCATAGCCGCGCTCATCGGTAGTGAAAAGGTATTTGCCATTGGTGCTTAACCAACAATTGTGTGTGTAGGTAAAGGGAGTTGCAAATCGCGCCAATACTTTGGGATTGGCTTTGTCTTTTACATCTACTACGGTAACATTTCCATTGAGGATTTCGGAGGTCCAGAGTGTGTCGCCTCGCGCAAAACAATCATGCACATAAAAGTCGTTGTACATGCCAAGATAGGTAGGGGAGAGGGGATTGGGTTTCAAATCAAACATCAGTGCACCGCCATGCACTTGGCTTCCGGTTAAGTATAAAATTCCGTTTTCGTCAATAAAGCAGGAGTGCGAACGACCTTTGTAATCGTAAGTTGGAGTGCCTTTCCAATACACAACATTTACAGATGTAGGCAGGTTCCTCATGTCCACAATCGTCAGCCCTTTAGTGCCTTTTTCGTTTGTCATGTACACGTATTGCTTCCATGTTTTAGGCTCTTGCCACAGGCTAGAATCTGCTTCAATAAAAAAAATTTCTTTAGGCACATCTGGTTTGGTAACATCTACAATTGATAAACCAAATTCCACTCCAACTAAAGCATATTCCTTTTGATTGATTGAATCATAATAGCCCCACAGATTGGCAAGGGTGCCGTTATATTGAAAGTTACTACGGTAGGTGATATTGCGCTGCGCGCTCAGCGAAAAGGTATATAACAAACAAACAATCGAAATCAGATTTTTCATTCTCTAAAAGTTAGGCAATAATACCAAAGTGAGCGTTAAGGATTGGTATTTATTGCAAGTAAAACGGAGAGGTTCAGTTTGAGCATCTTAGATGGTGGGAATATTGGAAAGATGGAAAGATGGAAAGATGGAATGATGGAATTGTGGAATTGTGGAATGATGGAATGATGGAATATTGGAAGGGTGGAATTGTGGAATGATGGAAGGGTGGAATGATGGAATGATGGAATGATGGAATGATGGAAGGGTGGAATATTGGAATGATGGAATATTGGAATGATGGAATGGTGGAATGATGGTATGCCTTTCATCAAATCTTCATTTGTAATTCACTTCTATTGTTCTTTTTACTTGCTGATTTGGTAATTGCCTGAAGCTCTATTGCTATTATTTGAACAAAAAATTTACGTTTGTGGGTGATTCAAAAAGAACTTTACATCATCAGGCACGGGCAAACCGACCATAACGCTAAAGGTATTGTTCAGGGAAAGGGTGTAAACCTGCCACTTAACGAAACGGGTAACATGCAGGCGCAAAAGTTTTTTGAAGCCTACAAACACATTCCATTTGATAAACTATACGCCTCTTCGCTGTTGAGGGCGCAACAAAGCATAGAGAATTTTAATGAGTTGGGCATTCCATTAGAAGTGCGCAATGAATTGGATGAGATAAGCTGGGGCGAAATGGAGGGAGCTGTAAGCACTTTAGAAACGGATGATTCATTCAAGAATATGCTTGCCGAATGGAAGGCGGGAAACATCCACGCCAAGTATCCGGCAGGCGAGAGCCCTTTTGAACTGCAACAGAGACAATTGCAATTCATCAATTATCTGCGCAATACGCCCGAAAAAAAGATTCTGATTGCTACGCACGGCAGGTTTATTCGTGCTTTTATGTGCACGTTGACCAACACACCTTTGATGGAGATGGAGACCTTCAGTCATCAAAACTTATGTTTGTATAAAGTGAACTATTTGGTTGATAATTCATTTCATATTGAGATACATTGTGACACATCGCATTTGTGAGAAATTAGACACGAGATTGGGGCAGCACATTATTTCAGATAAAAATTAAAACAAGCAAGTGAGCAAGTTATTAATCGCACAAATACTTATCCTCTCTATTTTATCCCCCACCTTCAGTCAAGAAAAATGCGCTTCCATGTATATGGATTCACTAAGGCGCGTTGAGCAAGGAACAGAGTCGCTTCAAGATTTTGAAAACTGGCTGCAAACGCTGATGGCTAAAAGTCCACAAAATGTGCATTACAATGGAAGCCGAGCTGTGGTAACTATTCCTGTGGTGGTGCACATAATTCACAATGGTGATGCAGTGGGCGCGGGTGAAAACATTAGTGCGGCACAAATAAATTCTCAAATAACTGTGTTGAATGAAGACTTCCGCAGGCTAATGGGAACACCTGGTTTCAACACAAATGCTATAGGTGCCGATGTAGAAATAGAATGGTGCATGGCAGTGATAGACCCTAATGGAAACATCATGCCTGAGCCCGGAATTGACCGTGTGAATCTCGGTGCTGTATCTTATTCTTCTACCAATACTATTAATAGTAGTGTAAAACCTCAAACCTATTGGAATCCTGAAAGGTATTGCAATATCTGGTCGGTAAATTTTAGTGGTAGCACTTTGGGTTATGCGCAATTTCCTAATGCAAACCTGCAAGGAATTGGCACAAATAATGGTGGCGCAACTACTGATGGAGTGGTAGTTCGGCACACCGCATTTGGTAGAGTGGGCAATGTATCTTCACCCTACAATAAAGGAAGAACACTTACACATGAGCTTGGGCATTGGCTTGGTTTGCGCCACATCTGGGGAGATGGCAGCAGTTGCACCAGTACCGATTACTGCGATGATACCCCAAAAGCAACTGCGGCAAACTATGGCTGCCCAACAAAAAACTCTTGCAACGATGGAACGCCCGACCCTAACGATATGGTTCAAAACTACATGGACTATTCGGATGATGGCTGCATGAATATTTTTACGCTGTGCCAAAAAACAAGAATGCTTACGGCATTAAACAATGCTCCGCGCAGAGTAGGTTTGTTGAATTCAAATGCTTGTACCATTCCTGTTACGTTTTCATATACAGGCAAGGTTGTAGATGCTTCCACTAACTTGGGTGTAGCAAATGCCTTGGTGTTTTTGGATGGAAAAACTGACTACAACGCAACAACTAATGCTAACGGATTTTTTAACGTGGCTAATTTGCAACAAGATGTGTATTCCATTTTTGCAGGCAAGTGGAGTTACGTTACCAATGTGGTAAGTAATCTTTCTTTGCAGCAAGGTTCTCCGCAAACAAGCGTATTGATTAACCCAGGTTACTATGATGATTTTCTGTTGAACTTCAACTGGACAGAATCTGGCAATGCAGTTTCAGGCAAATGGATACGTGGAAATCCGGTGGGAACTACTTTTACTTCAAACAATGTTACCTTAAAAGTAAATGCAGATGTAGATGTTACGGGCGATTATGGCAATCAATGTTTTATTACCGGCAATGGTGGCGCACAAGCAGGCACTGATGATGTGGATGATGGCACCACCACGCTTACCTCTCCAGTTTTTGATTTAACTACTTACAACGAACCAATATTGAGTTACTATCGTTGGTTCTACAATGGCGGTGGCACGGGCAATCCTGACGATTCAATTATTGTGTCTGTTACCAACGGAACGCAAACTGTTGTGTTAGAAAAGAACTCCGTTTCTACCGCTGCGCTCAGCCAATGGTTGTTCAGAAATTATCGTTTGAATGATTTCATCACTCCTTCAAACAATATGCGTTTAATCGTTCGCACTTTCGATTCTTCTACCGGACATTTGGTAGAAGGCGGCTTTGATTTGTTCCGAATAAAGGATTCTACCAGCATTGCCAATGTGCCGCCAATTATAAATTTCTCTGCTTCTAAAACTACCGTTTGTGTAGGCGACACTATTAGTTTTTCAGACCTTTCGCTCAACGACCCTGACACTTTGCAATGGTCATTTACAGGTGGTACACCATCTTCAACTAATGTTGCTTTTCCAAAAGTTACTTACAGCACGCCAGGTGTTTACAGTGTTTCTTTGATTGGTGTTAATGAAGCAGGAAGCGACACGAGCGAGTTTATAGATTTTGTTACGGTGCGCCCTGTGGTGGCAGCGTTTGAAAGTGATAAACAAACAGGCTGCGCAGGTTTGCAGATTCAATACACGCAAACTGCGCTATGCAATGCCGATTCTTTCGAGTGGCTATTTGCAGGCGGCTTGCCTTTAACTTCCACCCAATTTAATCCTACTGTAACTTACCCAACCGCAGGTTTTTATGATGTAAAATTGATAGTAAAAAATCAGTTTGGTGCCGATACCATTACTAAGAATTTATACGCTCAAGTGCTTGCTCCGCCTGTGGTGGCTACTACTGCTACCGACAATATTAACTTTTCTATTCAAGGTACAGTAGCGGCAACGGTTACAGGTGGCATTGCGCCATTTACTTACGTGTGGGACGATGCCGGAAGCCAAACCACAGAAACTATAACAGGGCTTTCTCCGGGCATTTACACCGTTACGGTTACCGATGCAAACGGCTGCAATGTGGTAGCTACCGACACAGTTAACTTCATTCAGAATACATTGGTGAAAGACATTGCTGCAAATTTCTCTGCTACGGTTGCGCCAAATCCATTCAATAATTCTCTTGAATTGAATGTGCAAGCCGAGCAGGACGTGCAGATGGAATTGCGCAACCACATCGGGCAAGTAATCATTGCTCGCCAAGTTGTTTCGGGCAAAAGAATGATTCAATTGTGGGATAATGCTTCGGGAATTTACTACCTGCATTTGCAAGCAGGGGAGAAGCGATATGTGATGAAGCTGATGAAGTT
>CAZKHZ010000092.1:0-14122 GCA_964552715.1 uncultured Chitinophagaceae bacterium
AAACCAAACGCTTTTATTCGCATAAGAGCAGGATATACAATAAAGTCTAGGCATAGTATATTGCTTCTATATGCTCCTTTAATTGTAAAATCAAATGGAACAACAAATAAACAAATTGATTTTGAAGGTGTAACGTTTCCTTCAAACACCATTCTGAATGCAAGCTATACGTTCAATTCATACAGAATAACCTACCGATATGATATTATAAAAAGGCCAAAATTTGAATTTGGTTTAGGTTTTACTGCAAAAATAAGAGATGCCAAAATATCTCTTAAAGGCGGGGAATTGGCTGCTTCAAAAAAAAATTTAGGGTTTGTACCTATCATTAATTTCAGAGTCAATTGGAAAATAAATGATAAATTCGGAATCCTCCTCGAGGGCGATGCATTGGCATCATCACAAGGACGAGCAGAAGATGTTCTGCTTGCCGGAACATATAATTTTTCAGACCAATTCTTGATTCGTTTTGGATATCGAATTCTTGAAGGAGGCGCAGATAACGATGAGGTATATAACTTTGCTTTGTTCCATTATGCTTCTTTTGGCTTTTCTTATACTTTTAAAAAAAGGTTGAAAAAAAGTTAGTATAAAAATATTGATTGTGACCCTACCAAAAATTTTCAAACTTTTAGTATCACTAATACTCCGAACAGGTTTAGGTTCCAAAGTAGGAATATTCAAGACTAAAGAAATTGCTGGATGGTGTGCTCCTTCGCCCAAATGTCTCCTCCACCACTAGATCCTTCCATAGCAACCGCCTAGCTTTCGGATGTTGTGTGGTGTGAAACGGATAAAAAAATCCTTTCAGTATGTAACTCGCTTGGCATACAATCAAAGCCGTGCGCCATGCGCTTTGCTGGTGTATGAATAAACCTCTTTCATATTCCAAAATGTGTGAATTATATAATTTTAATTTTACATTATATAAAAGTTAACTGAGCAAAACACCTTACTTCGCGTTTAGCCAAAACCAACCAAATTTAAATGAATGTAATAATACATGCACACACTTTAAATATAGGTTTCGGCATAGCTTGATGTCTATAGATTGTGGTGGCAGGTATTATTCAGTTCTGTGTATTAATAATTTACAATAGCAGATGCAATAGATAAATAAAACGTAATTGAGCACTGCAACTTTCATTTCTCAAACACAATGGATTTCAAAGATTACTATAAAACATTAGGCGTAGCAAAAACAGCAACTGCGGATGAAATAAAAAAAGCATTTCGTAAGTTGGCATTGCAATATCATCCTGATAAAAATCCGGACAATAAAGCCGCTGAAGAAAAATTTAAAGAGATAAGCGAAGCCAACGAAGTGTTGAGCGATGCCGAAAAAAGAAAGAAGTATGACGAGCTTGGCGAAAACTGGAACGAAAAACAAGCACAAGATTTTGATGGATACCAACGCTACAACCGAGGCGATGGCGGCTCTTATCAATATTCTGGTGGTCAACAATTTGACGAAAGTAACTTCTCCGATTTCTTTGAAAATATTTTTGGTGGAAGAAGCGCAGGTGCCAAGCAACGCCAACCACGCGCTGCTAAAGGGCAAGATTACAATGCCGAAATGCAAATAACATTAGAAGAAGCATACAGCGGCACTACAAGGCAAATAGAATTGCACAATCAAAAACTAAATCTGAAAATAAAACCCGGCATACAAGACGGACAAGTGCTACGCCTAAAGGGCAAAGGTGGCAAGGGTCAAAACGGTGGGCAGGATGGCAATGTGCATATCACTACACACGTTGCAGAGCACGCGCGCTACAAACGGAAGGAGGATGACTTGTATTGCGACATCACCGTAGATTTATACACGGCAGTTTTGGGTGGGCAAATCACCATCAACACCTTGCGCAATCCCATCAAAATGACTATTGCTAAAGAAACCGATAACGGAAAAGTGTTGCGCTTAAAAGGAATGGGGATGCCTCGCTACGGTAAAGAAAATGAGTTTGGTGATTTGTTTGCAAAAGTAAATGTGGGCTTACCAAAAAACCTTTCCGAATCTGAAATAGAACTCTTCAATCAACTTTCAGCTATTAAAAATACTGTCCATGAATCAACAACTTAATATAAGCTTCAACAACATTGAAGAACACAATAAACATCAATGGCTGCTTGATGCGCACCTAAATTATTTAGCGAGCGAAATAATGGAAGCACTCGAAATTGAAGATGCCGATGAAATTTCCGAATCGCTCAACCGCGCATTTCTTGCTTGTAGCACTTTACACATTCCGCTACATCGAAATTTTAAAAGGATTTATTGCTACGATGGAGAGCACATGATTGCCGATTGGAAAATTTCATCGCTCGCCTGCTACCTCATTGTTATCAACTGCAATCCTGCTCACGAAAATGTAGCCAAAGCCCAAATTCATTTCGCCCTTCATCCAACACCAAGCATAAAATACAATGTATGAAATGGTCACTAATAATTCCATTTGGTATTGCCATCGTTGTCTTTATAATCTATTTGGCTGTGCGCAATCTAAAGGACGAAAAAATATTTACAAAAGAACTCAACAACGATTACCCTAAAATAAAAGAAAAAGATGTGTGAATGATGTAACTTTTAGAAATAGTTACGTAACCATCGGCCGCATTTGTTTCTACTTTTGCAATGCAGAAGCTAGCATTTTTTAAATGCCGCTTGTGTAGCTTTAATCTAAATTTAAAACACCAGTTATGAAAGAAGCAGACATTGTAGAAAAAAGCATCAATACCATTCGTTGTCTGGCTATGGATGCGGTTCAAAAAGCAAACTCGGGTCACCCCGGCACACCAATGGCACTTGCGCCTGCGGCTTATGCCTTATGGATGCATCAACTGAAATTCAATCCGCAAAACCCCAATTGGTTTAACCGCGATAGGTTCGTGCTCTCTAACGGCCACGCCAGTATGTTGCAATACGCCATGCTACATTTAACCGGTTACAAAATTACATTGGACGACCTCAAAAACTTTCGCCAATGGGATAGCATTACACCGGGGCATCCTGAACATGAAATATCGCCAGGCATCGAGACCACCACGGGTCCACTAGGGCAGGGCATGATGACTGCCGTGGGTATGGCAATTGCCGAAGCCCACCTCGCTGCTTGTTTTAATAAAGAAGGAAATGAAATTGTTGACCATCACACTTATGTGTTTTGCAGCGATGGCGATTTGATGGAAGGTGCTTCGCACGAAGCGGCTTCACTGGCAGGTCACCTTGGTCTCGGCAAGCTGATTTGTTTGTACGACAACAACCACATCACCATTGAAGGAGATACCAACCTCACGTATTCTGATAATGTAACGAAACGGTTTGAAGCCTACCATTGGCATGTAGAAGACCTTGGTGAAAGCAGCAACGATGTGGAAGCAATTTCGGCTGCCTATCAGCGGGCAAAAGAAGTAACGGATAAGCCCAGTATGATTATACTACGCACCCATATCGGTTACGGCTCACCCAACAAACAAGATACCGCTGCGGCACACGGCTCACCTCTTGGGGACGAAGAAATAAAGCTTACCAAAAAGTTCTACGGCTGGCTCGAAGAGGAGCAATTTCTAGTGCCTGATGATGTGAAGCAACATACACTTAAAGCGGTAGCCATCGGTGAACAATGTGAGAAAGAATGGAATAGCATTTTACAAACCTATAAAAATAATTACCCTGACTTAGCCGCTAAGTTTGAACAATACTTGAAGCAGGATTTACCCGATAACTGGGATAAAGACTTACCTGTTTACAAACCAGAAGGTGGCGCTAAAGCAACGCGCGCTGTTACAGCCGATTTCATTACTGCCATAGAGTCGCAACTGCCTTGGCTCATGGGTGGCAGTGGCGATTTAGAACCTTCTACCGAAACAAGAATTAAATCATCTGGCTCTTTCGAAAAAGGGAAATACGAAAACCGCAATATGCACTGGGGCGTGAGGGAACATCTGATGTGTGCCGCCAGTTCAGGTATGTATTTGCATGGCGGTATCCGTCCATACGCGGCTACCTTTTTTGTATTTACCGATTATGCAAGAGCTGCAATTCGGCTCGCCTGTGTTATGAAACTACCAGTCATCTACGTAATGACGCACGACTCTATCGGCTTAGGCGAAGACGGCACTACACACCAACCAATAGAGCACCTCGCTTCATTCCGTGCTATGCCGGGTATTGCTGTTATGCGACCGGCTGATGCCAACGAAGCAGTCTATGCTTGGAAAGCGGCTATTGAAAGAAAAAACGGACCGACTATGTTGGTGCTTACACGGCAGAAGTTACCCGTCTTCGACCGAACTAAAATGGCATCAGCAGAGGGCGTTTTAAAAGGTGCTTATGTTTTATCGCATGAAAAAGATGGAAGCAAGCAACCAGATGTTATATTAATGGCTACAGGTTCCGAAGTTCAGCTAGTAGTAGAAGCGCAAACCGAATTATTGAAGGATGGAATAAATGCAAGAGTAGTAAGTATGCCTTGTTGGGAAATCTTCCGTGAGCAACCACTTACTTATCAGGAGGCAGTATTTCCTCCTTCCGTAAAAATGCGCGTGGCTATCGAAGCGGCTTCCCCACAGGGTTGGAGCGAATGGGTGGGCGATGAAGGAAAGATAATTGCGATTGACCGATTCGGAGTAAGCGCGCCCTATCAGGAAATCTATACGCACTTTGGTATCACAACAGAAAATATTGTTGCTACCGTAAAGAAAATGAAGGAGATAAAATCGTGAAAGATACAACAGAGCTCGTTCAACATTCTACACAACACATAAGTGCTGGTGTTTTGATGGAAGAAATAACGCAGGCTTATACCATGCTTGAAGAACACAATATTTGCAAGCGACTTTTTCTAAAAGATGCTACGCTTTGGGGAACAGAACCCGAACAAGTCAAAGCCATCAACAACCGCTTGGGCTGGTTACACTTACCCGACAATTTTAAACCCGTGATGAAGGAAATTACCGCCTTTGTTGAGCAGATAAAAGAGGAAGGATATGAATATGCAGTTCTGCTAGGCATGGGCGGAAGCAGCTTGTGCAGCGAAGTAGCACACAAAACTTTCGACACGGCTAATGGCTATCTCCAACTACTGGTATTAGACAACACTTCACCCGAAGCGATAAAAGCTTTAGAAGCGCAAATAGACCTAGAGAAAACCCTGTTTATTGTAGCCAGCAAATCGGGCGGCACCAAGGAAACCATCAGCTTTTTTAAGTACTTCTATCAGCAGTTAGAGACGAAAACAAAAAGCAACCCAGGAAACAACTTTATTGCCATTACTGACGCAGGCACGCCTTTGGTGAAATTGGCGAAAGACTATAAGTTCCGACAAGTTTTTTCTACTCCCACTGATATTGGCGGACGGTATTCTGTGCTTTCCACTTTTGGAATACTGCCTATGGCATTGATGGGAATTGATGTAAACGCCCTCATGGAAAGTGCAAAACAAATGAAAGATAGTTGCGGTACATTATTACCTGTGGACGTAAATCCTGGATTAAGTTTAGGTGTAGCTTTAGGCATCTTTCAAAAGCATGGGCGCGATAAAATCACATTCGTTTTGTCGTCATCCATAAGCTCATTGGGTTTATGGCTAGAGCAACTGATAGCAGAAAGCACCGGAAAGGAAGGCAAAGGACTTATCCCCATAGCTGGAGAAAAAATTGGAAAGCCCGAAGCCTATGATAACGACCGCGTATTCGTTCATATCCATTTAGCATCAGACGATAACGAAGCCGATACAAAAAAGATTGTAGCATTGGAAGCAGCAGGGCATCCGGTGGTGAGCATAACTGTTCCTGATGAAACCTCTCTGGGAGGAGAATACTACCGTTGGGAAGTAGCCACAGCTATTGCGGGAATGGAGATGAATCTCAATCCTTTTGATGAACCCAATGTTGCTGAAAGCAAAGAAAATACCGAAAACATTTTGGACGACTGGCAGCGCAAAAATGCTTTTGAAAAGAATCCTCCATTAGCTAAGTTTGGTGACATTACAATTTATAGCAGCACACTGGCAACAAAGGCAGTGGCAGATCAAGCCTCCATCAAAAGCATTTTATTTCATTTTGCTTCACAGGCAAAACCGCACGATTACATTGCCCTTCTCCCCTATTTTCTGATGACTGAAACACGAGAAAAAATACTGCAAACATGGCGGCAAGATTGGAGGAATAATTTAAAGATTGCGGTTACGGTTGGTATCGGTCCACGTTATCTTCATTCCACCGGTCAGTTGCACAAAGGAGGACCAGCAACAGGTTTATACATTATTTTTATTGGTGAAAACGAAGAAGACTTGCTGATACCGGATGAAAAATATGGTTTTGGTGTATTGCATCAGGCGCAGGCATTGGGCGATTTTCGTTCATTAGATGAAAAAGGGCGCAGCGTGCTTTATATAGTTCTGGGAAAGAAGATTGATGAAGCATTGATTAAATTAGAGCATGAATTTGTGCTATAAAGTCAGAGAGCGTAAATAATATTTTAAAAATGCAGGATTAAAATAACCTTTTATGAGCAATGAAAAGTATGATTTTGGAATGATAGGATTGGGAACAATGGGGCGCAACCTAGTCTATAATATTTGCGACCATGGTTTTTCAGTGGCTGGATTTGACAAAGACATTAAGCAAGTAGAAACACTGGCGAAAGAAGCTGGTGATAAAAAATTAAAGGGAACAAAATCTCTGGAGGAATTTGTTCAATCGCTGAAAGAACCGAGGACAATCATCATCTTGGTTCCTGCGGGAGGAATAGTAGATTCGGTTATTTCTGAACTAAAACCATTGCTGGCAAATCATGACCTTATTTTAGATTGTGGTAATTCGCATTACACAGATACCAACCGGAGAATAGAAGCGTTAATGAAGGAAAATATTTCGTTTATGGGCGTGGGAGTATCGGGTGGAGAATCTGGTGCGCGATATGGACCAAGTATTATGCCGGGTGGCGATAAAGAAGCTTACGGGCGCGTATCTGCAATGCTCGAAGCGGTTGCTGCAAAAGTAAATAATGAACCTTGTGTGGCATGGTTGGGCAATGGCTCTTCTGGTCATTACGTAAAGATGGTACACAACGGAATTGAGTATGCGCTTATGCAATTAATTGCTGAGACCTATCAGCTTTTAAAACAAGGTGCGGGTATGAGTAATAAGGAAATTCATGAAGCCTTCGCATCATGGAATGCAGGTCGCCTTCAATCATTTTTGATAGAGATTACCTCCAATATTTTTACGAAGAAAGATGAACTAACTGACAACGATTTAATTGATATGATATTAGATACTGCTCATCAAAAAGGAACCGGTGCATGGACCTCAAAGGATGCGATGACACTTGGCGTTCCGATTCCTTCTATTGATGCAGCGGTTACCATGCGAAATCTTTCATCGCGTAAAACAGAAAGAGTAAACGCGCAACAACAATTAAAAGGACCATCCTCTGCAAATGTTGGGAGTAAGACTGAATTGCTTTCAGCCTTTGAACAAGCGCTTTATTTTGCAATGATTACTACCTACGCACAAGGAATGGCTTTGCTTCATCAAGCTTCAAAAGAATATAATTACAACTTGAACTTGATTGATATTGCACGAATCTGGAAAGGCGGCTGCATCATTCGAGCATCATTGCTTGAAGATATACGCTCGGCTTTTGAACGTCAACAAGATTTGCCAAATCTAATGGTGGATGAAGTTATTTCAGCACAGTTAAACAAGGCTCAATCTGGATTAAGGAAATCAATACAAACTGCCGTTGAACTTGGCATTCCTGTTCCAACTTTAATGACTTCACTAAGTTACTATGATGGCTATAGAAGTGGCTGGCTTCCTGCTAATTTATTACAAGCACAGCGCGATTACTTTGGCGCGCATACTTACGAAAGGAATGACGGCAAAGGAGTTTTTCATACACATTGGGAACAAGAAAAAAACGGATAGATGCAAACAACAACAAAACCTGAAGCAACAGTAATTGTCATATTCGGTGCCACCGGTGACCTTACTTGGCGCAAGCTGATTCCAGCTATCTATAATCTTTATTTGGATAACTGGATGCCAGAGAATTTTGCGGTTATAGGAGTAAGCCGAAAAGAATTAAGCGACAACGCGTTTAGAAACCATTTGAGCGAGGGGGTAGATAAATTTTCGCGCAGAGGTAAATCGAAAAAAAGCGAATGGATTGCCTTCGCTGAATGTGTAACTTATCACAAGGGGGAGCTTGATAACTCAGGTACTTATAGCAGTATAGAAAGGGAAATCAAAACCTTGGAAAAAGCTTGGCAGAAAAAAGCGAATCGCATTTTCTACATGGCAGTTCCTCCAATATTTTTTGAAGAAATTGCAAACAAACTGGGAACATCAAAATTGGCTGCGGACAAGAAATTAAGCCGCATTGTAATTGAAAAACCTTTCGGGCACGACCTTAATAGCGCCATGCAATTGAATAACCTGCTTCATCAAATGTTTGATGAATGTCAGATTTATCGCATTGACCATTACCTAGGTAAAGAAACCGTTCAAAATATCCTCGCCTTTCGTTTCGCCAATGCCTTGTTTGAACCCATCTGGAATCGTAATTACATTGACCACATTCAAATGACTGTTTCGGAACAATTAGGCGTAGAAACGCGCGGTAATTATTACGAAACAGCAGGTGCCCTTCGCGATATGATTCAGAACCATATTCTGCAATTGGTTTGTTTGATTGCTATGGAACCACCGGTGTCGTTTGATGCCGATGAAGTGCGCAACCGCAAGGTGGATGTGCTGAATGCTTTGCGCAAAATAAAAGAAGATGAAGTGCATAAAGTAGCGGTGCGTGGGCAATACGGCAGCGGCTGGATGGAAGGCAAGAAAGTAAAAGGATATCGCCAGGAACAAGACGTGGACAAAAACTCCACCAAAGAAACATTTGCAGCCATTAAATTTTATATAGATAACTGGAGATGGCAGGGTGTGCCTTTTTATTTGCGAACCGGTAAGCGAATGAACGAAACAATTTCTGTAATTACCATACAGTTCAAACCTGTTCCGCATCAATCTTTTCCAACAAAAGCAAAAGGCAACTGGCAGCCGAATCGGCTTGTGCTAAACATTCAGCCGCACATGGGTATTCGGTTGCGCTTTCAAGCAAAGCGACCCGGACTTGAAATGCTGTTGAATCCAGTGGATATGTTGTTTAACTACAGTGAATCCTACACTTCTGGCACGCCTGAGGCTTATGAAACTTTATTGCTTGATATTATGGAAGGCGATTCCACTTTATTCATGCGAGCCGACCATGTGGAAGCTGCTTGGAAGATTCTAATGCCCATTATAAATGCTTGGGAAAACAATCCATCTGTCAATTTTCCAAATTATGATGCTGGTATGCAGGGTCCTGAAGATGCAGAAGCCTTGATTGCAAAAGATGGGCACAACTGGATTGTAATGCCGCTTGAAAAAGATAATGATGAAGCCTAATAATAATTTGCAAATTTTTGAAACTCCTGAAATATTGAGCATAGCTGCTGCAGATTTTATTTTGCAATTGGCAATGGGCTCGGTGAATGAAGAGGGACGGTTTGTTTTATCACTCTCAGGTGGCAGCACTCCCGAACAATTATTTTCTGTTTTGGCGGTAGCGCCTTTCAAAGAAAAAATGCCGTGGTCAAAAACATTTATTTTTTGGGGCGATGAACGTTGTGTGCCGAAGGATGATATTCGCAACAATGCCAACAAAGCTTATACCCTATTACTTGACAAAGTTCCTATTCCTATTGAAAACATTTTCCCAATTCATGTGGAAGCAGAACCTGCCGAAGCGGCAACGCAATACGAAAGCACCATACAAGATTTTTTTGGAAGTGAAACTCCTTCCTTCCATCTCGTATTGTTAGGTCTTGGAGAAGATGGTCACACAGCATCTTTGTTTCCTGAAACTGAAGTGCTTCACGAAAAATTTACATTAGTAAAAGAAGTATTTGCGGAAGAACAAAAGATGTTTAGGGTAACAATGACAGCTCCGTTAATCAACCTTGCACATCATATTTTATTTCTGGTAACTGGTACAGCCAAAGCAGAGATATTAAAAACAGTTTTAAATGGCGCATATAAACCTGATAAATACCCTGCGCAATTAATTATGCCAAAAACTGGAGAAGTACATTGGTTTGTTGACAGTAAAGCTGCAACACTTTTGAATAATCAAGAGTTTTATGATTTAGAAGAAAATAAGAAATTACCATGACTTCAATTGACTCAAAAATATTGACCATTAATGGTGGCTCTTCCAGCATTCGGTTCGCTTTGTATAATGCGGATGAACCAAATATTTGCGAGTTTTTTGGAAAGGTTGGGCGCATTGGATTGCCCGGAACTACGCTCACATTTAATAACACAAAACAAGAAAATAGCAAAATCCCATCTGATAAAATTTCAATCGTTGAATATCTAATAGAATGGCTATCGGAGCAGTATTTTTTCACCTCGATAAAAGCCATTGGGCACCGCATAGTGCACGGAATGAAGCACACGCAACCAGAACTTGTAACGCAGGAATTGCTAGATGAATTAAAACAAATAAGTGCACTTGATCCCGACCACTTGCCAATGGAAATTGCACTCATAGAAGGTTTTAAAAAACGGTATCCCCAGTTAAAACAGGTGGCTTGTTTCGATACTGCATTTCATAGCAGAATACCGCGAGTTGCCAAGTTATTACCCATTCCCCGAAAGTTCGATGCTGCGGGAATTCAACGCTATGGCTTCCACGGTATTTCATACTCCTATCTTATGGAGGAACTGACGAAGGTAGCTGGTGCGGAAGCTGCAAATGGTCGTATCATACTTGCACACCTTGGTAATGGAGCAAGTCTAGCGGCTGTAAAGAATGGCAAAAGCATGGATACCACCATGGGCTTTACTCCCGCAGGAGGGCTTCCGATGGGCACTCGCTCTGGTGATTTAGACCCTGGTATTCTTTGGTACATCACGCAAAAGGATTCTTTGACAAGTGAACAATTAAATAACCTCATTAACCATGAATCGGGTTTATTGGGCATTTCAGAAACTAGTTCGGATGTGCGCGATTTACTAAAAGCAGAAAGCAAGGATGTGCGGGCGGCTGAAGCCGTTGAGTTGTTTTGTTATCAGGTAAAGAAATGGATTGGTGCTTATTCAGCAGTTCTCGGTGGCTTGGACACGCTGGTTTTTTCAGGCGGCATAGGAGAGAACAGTGCAGTGATTCGCGAGCGGATTTGCCAAGGTTTAGAGTGTCTTGGAATTGAAATAGATACTCAGCAAAACGATGTAAATGCTGCTATAATTTCAAAGGATAAGCATAGTGTCTATATTAGAGTGATACCGACCAACGAGGAATTGATGATTGCTAAAATGACAGGAAAGTTTTTAAATTAATTGATTAAAAAATAAAATTAAGATGAATAAAATTACAAATGATTTCTCCTCCGAAATGGAGGCAATGGCTCAGGCTTTATCTTCTGAACAACTTCGAAAAATAGATGCCTATTGGCGGGCTACAAATTATCTTTCTGTCGGTCAGATATACTTGAAGGAAAATCCTCTTCTGAGAGAACCTTTAAAACACGAACACATAAAGCGGAGGTTGTTGGGGCACTGGGGTACTTGTCCTGGGCAGAACTTTATTTATGTGCACCTCAACCGTGTTATTAAGTTACTTGATTTGAATATGATTTACATCTCTGGTCCCGGTCATGGTGGTCAGGCTATGGTTGGTAATACTTATTTGGAAGGAACGTATAGCGAGGTCTATCCAAACATCACTCAAGATGAAGAGGGCTTGACAAAACTCTTTAAACAATTTTCTTTCCCCGGTGGAATTTCAAGTCACGTATCACCAGAAACACCCGGCTCAATTCATGAGGGTGGCGAACTTGGTTATTCATTGAGCCATGCTTTTGGTGCGGTCTTCGATAATCCAGATTTGATTGCCGCCTGCGTTATTGGCGATGGAGAGGCTGAAACGGGTCCACTGGCTACTGCATGGCACTCTAATAAGTTTCTCAATGCTGCAAGTGATGGAGCTGTACTTCCCATATTACATTTGAATGGATACAAAATTGCGAACCCTACGGTTTTGGCGCGCATAACGCACCAAGAATTGGAGCAATTGCTCCAAGGCTATGGCTGGACGCCCTATTTTGTTGAAGGACATGAGCCCGAATTGATGCACCAAGTTATGGCTGCTGCACTTGATAAAGTAACGCAGCAGATTCAACAGATTCAACACGAAGCCCGCATCAATGGGAATACGGAACGCCCCCGTTGGCCTATGATAGTGCTCAATTCGCCCAAGGGCTGGACGGGTCCTAAATTTGTGGATGGCTTACCGGTAGAAAATACTTTCAGAGCACATCAAGTGCCTATTTCCCTTTCAGCTACTTCACCCGAGCATCTTACTCAATTGGAAAGTTGGATGAGAAGTTACAAACCCGAAGAGCTTTTTGATGAACAAGGAAGACTGCATGCTGAACTTGCTGAACTAGCACCTAAGGGTGCTAAAAGAATGGGTGCTAACCCGAATGCCAATGGAGGATTATTACTTAAAGATTTGCGCATACCCAATTTCCGCGATTACGCGGTGCAAGTAACGCTGCCAGGTCAATTGAAAGTTTCAGCGTTAGATGTGTTTGGTGGTTTTCTCAGAGACATTATTTCCCAAAACGAATCGCATCAAAATTTTAGGATTTTCGGACCCGATGAAACGATGTCGAACAAATTGGGGAAGGTGTTTGAAGTGACCGACCGACAGTGGGTTTTGCCAACAGAAGAAAATGATTTGCATCTGGCACCTGCAGGAAGAGTAATGGAGGTGTTGAGCGAACATCAATGCGAAGGCTGGTTAGAGGGATACCTGCTAACTGGACGACACGGTTTGTTTAACTGTTACGAGGCATTCATTCATATTATTGATTCCATGTTTAACCAACATGCCAAGTGGTTGAAGATGAGTTCTGAAATTCCGTGGAGAAAAAGAATAGCATCGCTCAATTATTTATTGACCTCTCACGTGTGGCAACAAGACCACAATGGTTTTACACATCAGGATCCAGGTTTTCTGGACGTAGTAGTGAATAAAAAGGCGGAAATAGTTCGCGTTTATCTTGCTCCAGATGCCAATTGCCTGCTTTCTATTATGGATCATTGCCTGCGCAGTTACAATTATATAAACGTGGTGGTGGCAGGTAAATATCCAGCCCCACAATGGCTAAGTATGGAGGCTGCGGAAAAACATTGTAAAGACGGAATCAGCATTTGGGAATGGGCAAGTAATCATGGGAATCATGAGCCTGATGTAGTGATGGCTTGCTGCGGTGATGTGCCTACGCTTGAAACCCTCGCAGCAGTTTCTATTCTTCGTACCCATCTACCCGATTTAAAAATTAGTGTAGTGAATGTGGTTGACCTGATGAAGCTACCGCGAAACACAGAGAACCCACATGGCTTAACGCATGAACAATTTGACTCTTTTTTTACCAAAGACAAACCAGTTATTTTTGCGTTTCATGGTTACCCGTGGCTAATACACCGCCTCACCTACAACCGCACAAACCATGAAAATATTCATGTGCACGGTTACAAAGAAGAAGGCACCATTACTACCTCTTTTGATATGACCGTGCTGAACGATATAGATAGATTCCATCTGGCAATAGATGTAGTTGATAGAGTACCTCATAGTGGAGAAAAAGGCAAGGTGCTAAAACAATTATTGACAGATAAACTAAAGGAACACACTAAATACATCTGCGAATTTGGGGAGGACATGCCGGAAATACTTAACTGGAAATGGGAAAGTTAAAGTTCAGGTTAACGAATTGTTCCAGCTAAGTTCGTGTAACTCAGGTTTTAAATCTCTTTCATAATTCATCTTTTTGTCCCTCTTTCGGAGAGGGATTATGGGAGAGGAATAAAATATTTTTGAATTATGAAAGAGGTCTAATAATCCGTGACTATAAAAGCTTAAAAACTTCTCTAGATTTCGGGTCAGCCTTATTTTCTGGGGAGTAATTAAGAAATAGGATATAAATTAGCGGTCAAAAAGCCATAGAAACAATAGACTATAAACTGTTACAACAGTTTTTTCCATCCGAGTTGATGGACT
>CAZKHZ010000093.1:0-14070 GCA_964552715.1 uncultured Chitinophagaceae bacterium
ATTGCGCTAATTAGTTTTACAAAGCAGGAGTGATTTTTTCCCAACCTAGTATGTAGCTTTCAAGTTTAACTAAATCAACTTGATGCCCTTTGGCAGCAGTTCTATTTTTTCTTGCTTATATAAAGCACCCAGGGCTTTTTTAAATGCCTTTTTACTAATGCCAAATCGGTCGTAGATTTCTTCGGGGCTGCTTTGGTCGGTGATGGCTAAGTGTCCGTTGTTAGCCACCAGTCTTTTATAAATCAACTCGGTATTTGGGTCTATAGAATTGCGGTAACCAATAGGCTGTATGGAAATATCTAACTTATTGTCTTCACGAATTCTTTTCACAAAACCTTTGCCCCTGTCGCCAATGTTCAAGGGTTTGAATATTTCATTCTCAAACACTAAACCTTTATGCTTGTTGTTTACAATAACATTAAAGCCAAGTTCGGTTTTTTGTGCCACAAGCAAGTCCACTTCATCGCCTTCTTCAACTGTTAGCGTATCATTATCTAAGAACTTATCCAAGCGATTGCTTGCATAAAGGCGGTCAGTTTCTTTGTCTAAATCTAGGTAAACAACATACCATCTGCCCGGCTCCAGCTTGCGTCTTTGCTCTTTGAATGGTACAAACAATTCCTTCTCCATGCCCCAATCCATAAAAGCACCAACGGCAGAAACATCCGTAACTTTTAATAATGCAAACTGATGTAAAAGAATTTTTGGCTCGGTAGTAACGGCAACTTTGCGCTCTTCGTGGTCGCGGTAAACAAACACGCGCATCTTGGCGCCAACCTCGTATTTTACAGGGCAATACTTATCGGGTAACAATACATCTTCGCCTTCATCATCGCCTAGAAACAAGCCTACGCTCACGCCCCTTAAAATTGTCAATTCCTGATGTTTGCCTACCTCTATCACTGCTAGTTTATTTAGTGCAATTGTAATCAATTTTGAGGCGGCAGAATTAAAGACCTATGCCTTAGTCTCTCAGCCTATCCATGCTTTTTACCAAAGCCTCATCCTTTTTGATGTTGATGATGGCAAGTATCAAGAATATAACCGGAGGAATAGCAGCAAGATTCCATAAGGTATAGATGATGTCAATTGGATTCTCTTTTGTTTGGAAATAATAGTAGATATATGCTGCACATGCTACATGAAGAAACAACGCCAACCAGCTAAGTGCAACCTGAAATGATCTGCGCTTGTAAAGAAAAATAGCAATCAATGAAAAGCCAATGGCAATGCCTTCAAGAATGGCTACAATGAAAACAAAGTAGCCGCTGATAAAAGGTTTAATATCCCATGCCTGCACATCGTTTACATATTTAATATCTGCCGCTTCGAAGCGAATAACTGGAGCAAACAAAAACGATGCAATGGTGGCAATGGCAAGAAGTAAATAGATGGTTTGAATACGTTGTAACATTTTCGATTGATTATTTATGAGTTATTATTGTTAGGGGACGAGGTATGATAAACCGTCCCTCGTCCTCTGTCCCTCGTCCCTTGTATTTTATTGTTGCACAAAACCCATGCGGTGCTCGTCAAATTCTTTTTCAAGCTTGGTAGAATACGCTGCATCCTCATACTGCTTAGCCGTACGAATCATTTCTTGGAACATATACAATGGCTCGCGCACATTTCTGTTTTCGGTAAATGAACCTTGTTGCAATTGTTGCAAGTATTGAGGGTCGCCACTTTTACGGGCTTCTGCCAATACATGGCGATATACTGTTTTGTAATAGTTCAGAAATTCACGGCTTTGTTGCAGCAATTGCTCCATCACGTCCTTGCCCTTCTCTTTACTTCCGGCACGGTAGTAGATGTCAGGATATTGATAAGAAAATACATTCAAAGGCACGCGCTCGGTAGGCATCATTTTTAATGAATAATCTAAAGCCTCAATTGCTTTTTGGTTGTCGCCTTTTGCAATTAAAGATTCAGCCAGTCTGCCGAAGTTGCCGCGCACGTTTACTGTCATACGCATGATGTTTTCATCTAGGTAGATGTTTGGATTGCTTTCAATGCCGCCAAACTTAAATTTCGTCATCATGTTTTCATACATCAAATCTGTACGCACAGGTGCGTTGTATGCACTGTTTGAAACATTCACACGTGGCGCAATACGATAAGTAAGACCTTCCAGTTGGAAGTATTTTTCTAAACCCAAATAAGCATCTGGTGAAACGCTTACCGCAAAATAGATAGGGCGTTCCATGAAGTTATTAGCAACAATATCTAATGTCAATAAATCATTTTTAAGCATGTTGCTTTTAGGAATGGTAAACTCCATTCTGCTTGCTGCTGGCTCACCTTCTTCCAACATATTCATAGCGCGCGCTTTGTTGGTATCAATATCTAAGAAGAAATTTCTTGTAGGGAAGTAAGGCTCCAACTCACCCCGATTTCCGGCATTGATTTTATTGCGCGGATCTTCGCTTGCAATGAACTGCATCACACGCTTCAAATCTAAAGAAGCATTTGCCGGAATCTGTGGATTTGCCGCATAGCGCACAATATCGCGATTGCTGGCAGCCAACTGGTCGGCAGTGAAAGTCATTTTAAGCGGAGCAGCATTGTTCATTTTAAAGCGCAACTGGTCAATGTACCAATCCACACCCAACAAACTCAGGTTCACCACGCGAATATCTGTGCGAATGCCTTCAACCTCCTGTGCATACCATAGCGGATAAGTATCGTTATCACCTTGTGTAAAGATGACTGCATTGGGTGCACAACTTTCTAAATAGCAAACTGCAAAATCGCGTGAAGTTGTTCTGCCATTGCGGTTGTGGTCGTCCCAGCCTTGCGAGCCCATCAAAAAAGGCGCACTTGCGCACAATGCCACTGCAATGCCTGCCGATGGCACTTCACCCAATTTCTTTTTCAATAATTCAAACAATGCAAACACACCATAGCCTATCCAAAAGCAGAAAGTGAGGAAGGAACCCGCCTGCGCATAATCTCTTTCGCGCGGCTCAATTGGCGGCTCGTTTTGATAAATAATTTGGAACAAACCGCTGACAATAAACAGAGATAACACCAACCAAAATGCTTTATCATCTTTAAGGTAAGTGTAAATCAAACCAATGATACCCAACAAGAATGGAATCATATAGAACTTGTTGTGTGCCTTGTTGCTTGCCAATGCTTTTGGCAGGTTATCTTGAGGCCAGTTTGGCGCGCCCCATATTTTCAGGTTGTTATCAATAAACGGAATACCGCTAATCCAACCACCATCATCATTAAACACTGTGCCTTGAATATCATTTTGACGACCCGAAAAGTTCCACATCAAATAACGCAGATACATGTAGCCAATCTGGTATTGAAAGAAGAAACGAAGGTTATCGCCAAAGGTTAAATGGTCGCGTACTTCATAACGTCCATTACCTTTTTCATTCATCATTTTGGCATATTCATTTGCCTTCTCCAATTGACCAGAGGCAAAGGATTGCACCACATTTCTACCCGACAATTCAATCACATCATGTTCAGGATTCAACACCTGACGGTAAGCACTTATTTTTCCTTCTTCCTGCCAAAAACCAAGGCGAGGAAAAGGCATCATCACATCAACGCGAAACTCGTAATCAATTTTATCGCCAACGTATTTGTATCTGTGTGTTTTTTCATCTTTATAAAAACGCTCACCCAGCCTTTTCATGTCAATAATATCTGAACTGGTAGAGTTGTAAGCTGGTCCGTACACCAATGGACGGTCACCATATTGCTCACGGTCAACATAACTTTTTAAACTAAACGGGTCGGTAGGGCGGTTCATGTTGATGGGTGGATTGGCGATACTGCGAATGGGCACCATCAAATAACTTGAGTACCCGATATACATAAACGCCAATGAGAGAATAGCAACGTTTGCCAAACGCCAGCCGCGTTGGTGAGTGAACCAAATGCCGCCTGCAAGCAAAGAAACGAGTAAAACAAAAAAGAATGCCACACCGCTATTGAAAGGAAAGCCCAACGAGTTCACAAACAATTTATCGAAGCCCGCCATGAAAGCCTGCGTGTATGAAATCACAAACTTCATCGCCACACCAATCAACACAAAGCCAATAATACCTGTAAGCAAAAAGCCTCGCAGACTTGGCTTGTATCTTCTGTAAAAATATACTAAGGCTGCAAAAGGCAACGCCAACAAACTCAATAAGTGCACGCCTATCGAAAGCCCCGTCATGTAAGCAATCAACACCAACCAATGGTCGGCATATTCATCGCCTTCTTTGGCGGCTTCGTCCCATTTCAAAATTGCCCACACAATAAAGCTCCAAAAGAACTGCGACAAGGCATATACCTCGCCCTCTACCGCGCTGAACCACAATGAATCTAAGAATGTGCCGCAAGCCGCTGCAATCAAGCCGCTGCCTACTACGGCAATCACCTGACCCGTTGTGAATTGTTTGTCTTTAAAAGCCACTCTGCCGATAAGCATTGTTACGCTCCAATATGCAAACATGATAGAAGCTGCGGTAGCCAAGCCACTCATAAAGTTTACCCACATGGCAACTTTTGTTACATCGCCCATGGCAAGCAGTGTAAAGATTCTGCCTATAATTAAGAAGAAAGGCGCGCCCGGTGGGTGAGCTACTTGCAGTTTAAAGCATCCGGCTACGAACTCACCGCAGTCCCAAAAACTGCCACTCTTTTCTGCCGTTAAAAAATATACTACTGTTGCAAATACGAGCACCACCCATCCGGTGATGTTGTTGATTAGCTTGTAACTCTTCATTCAGTTGAAATTGTTGAGGAAACGCGAAAATAGAAGATATAACGGCAATGCCAATTAAGGTTGTAATTATTGATGATTATTAGAATTTAGCCTATAGTTGATAAAGTAACAATCTATTCTACTCATACCGAAGCGCATCCACCGGGTCTAGTTCGGAGGCTTTGATGGCGGGATATAAACCTGCGGCAAGACCCACCGCGAATGTGAAAAGGAAGCCGCTGATAACCCAAACCCAAGGCATAACAAATCCGCTTTTGGTAAAAATGCTGACAATGTTGCCGAGCAGCACACCTATGATGATGCCAAACACACCTCCTATCTGGCAAATTACGATGGCTTCGGTGAGAAACTGAATGCGAATCATGCGCTTGGTGGCACCGATAGCTTTGCTGATGCCGATTTCGCGGGTGCGCTCATTTACACTTACTAGCATAATGTTCATTAAACCAATACCAGCACCAATCAAGGTGAGAATGCCGATGACTACCGTGGCATATTTTACATATTTCAATTGGTCTAAAACCTGCGCGGCTAAACGTTCGCTTTTGTTGATGTCAAAATCGTTTTCGTCTGCAATTTTTAGTTTGCGGATGTTGCGCATCACACCAATAGCTTCTTCGATGGCAATGTCTAAATCTTCGGGGGTAGATACCATCACGTTTATCATAAAGTTCGCGTTCTCTGAAGGAAATAATCTGCGGGCAGTAGGGTAAGGTAAAAGTACTTGATTGTCGCTGCTGGTTTGGCTAGAACCTTTAGCAGCCTGAATGCCTACCACGCGCACTTTGCTGCTGCCAAGGCTGATAAATTTACCCACAGCATCTACACCCGATGGAAAAACTTTGCTGATAATATCTTTGCCTACCACGGCAACCAATTGCCCATTGTCCACTTCAGCTTTGGTAAAGTTGCGACCAGTGGCAATGTTTAAGCCGCTCACTTTCATATAGTTTTCATCCACGCCCCACACCTTTACATTTGGGTTTGTTTTTTGCGATTCCATGCGCACTACTACAGCGTTTTGCGCCATCCAAGAAAGTGCCACCTCGGCAGGGTATGTAAATCGTTTTGAAAACTCTTGAGCTTGTAGCGGGGAGATTTTTGGGTTTTCGCTTTTCTCGCGTTTGCCAGTTCTCAGCTTCATTTTAACGCCACCACTTTTGCGAATGGCACCTTGATTGCGAATGCCGAAAGTGTTGCTGCCCATTTGCCGAAAGTTGTTTACCATACTTTCTTTAATGCCTTCGGTGGCGGTGAGAATACCAATCAATGCCATGATGCCAAAGGCTATAATCATAAGCGTAAGCACCGTTCTTAAAAGGTTGCCGCGTATGGAGCGAAGTGCAAGACGAATGTTTTCTTTTAAATCCATTATGAAATTTTAGAAGTGTGATTTTAGAAGTGTGATTGAAACAGCCAAATGCAAATCATACTTCTAGAATCAAAAATCATACTTTAAAAATAATAGCCTCCCTTATCAATCATGTAATCGGCAACGGCTCTGCGGGTATCTTTTGGGTTGATGTTGTATGTGCGAAGCATTCTGCGCATTAGGCGTTTAAGAATTATTTTTTCTAAGCCTGTGGCGTAGCTGTCTATGGCAGTGTTGGCGGCATTGCGCGCTACGGTCAGCGCATCATACAAATACATTTTTGCCATGTTGGTTTTTATTGCCAACTCTTGCTTGTCGGTAGCTGAGTTTTCGCTCAGTTTTTGTACACGCAAAAAAGCTGATTCAGTTAAGAAAGCCATGGAGAGAATATCGGCAAGGTTCATTACTATTTCCTGCTCTTCCACAAGTTTTTCTTTCAGTTTGTTGCCTGCTGAGCCCGTGATAATCATAAATGCGGCTTTGAGATTATCTACCAATTCAAACTCATGCGCCAAAAATCCGCTGGCATTAAAAGGATTGTAATTGCTGAAAATTGCTTTGGGTAAAAATGATTTCGCGTCTGCAAGTTTCAGCTCTTTGGTGGCAAAGGCGCGCTTATAAAATTCGGCAAGAGCCAACATGCGATTTATCTCGTTCGTGCCTTCGTATATTTTGGTAATGCGCGCATCGCGGTAAGCCATTTCTACACCTGTTTCCATACTGTAGCCCATGCCGCCAAAAATCTGAATGGCTTCATCGGCTGTGTTGCACATGGCTTCAGAACCCTGCACTTTAAGAATGGCGCACTCGATGGCAAATTCGCGCATGGCATTAATCTTTGCATCGTTTTCGCTGCTGCCGTTTTTCAAAAGGTCAGCATGTTTTCTGTCCACGTTTGCACCTGTGCGATACACACCAGATTCTATAGCAAAAAGCTCGGAGGCAATCTTCCCAATCTTTTGTTTGATAGCACCAAAGTCTCCAATTGGTTTATTGAATTGAATGCGGTTTTTAGCATACTCTACGGTTTTGTCCAATCCAAACTTCATACCTCCGCAACCACCCGCAGCAATTTTTATTCTGCCACTGTTCAATATGTTCAATGCCATGTTGAAGCCCTTGCCCCGCTCGCCTAAAAGATTGTCCTTAGGCACTTTTACATTATTGAAAAACACCATCACCGTGGACGATGCTTTGATGCCCATTTTTTTTTCTTCCTTACCCAACTCAATGCCCCCAAAAGCTTTTTCTACAATAAAAGCGGAGAGTTTTTCATCATCATCTATTTTGGCAAACACCGTGAATACTTCTGCAAAACCACCATTGGTAATCCACATTTTCTGTCCGTTCAAAATGTAGTGCGTGCCTTCGGCATTCAACACTGCACGGGACTTTCCGCTGTTGGCATCAGAACCTGCGCCTGGCTCGGTGAGGCAGTAAGAGCAGCCCCATTCGCCACTGGCAATTTTGGGCAAGTAGTTTGCTTTTTGTTCTTCGGTGCCATACCATGCAATTGGCAGCGAGCCTATTGAAGTTTGGCAACCAATAGTGGTGGCAAAAGAAAAGCCTCCGGCTAAACCCTCAGTAAATAATAAGCCTGTATTAAAATCTAAGCCAAGTCCACCAAATTTTTCATCAATACTTACACCACATAAGCCAAGCGCAGCAGCCTTGTGAAATATCTCCAGCACTAAGTCTTTGTCTTTTTCGGCATCCAAACTTGCCACTTTGGCTATACCCAATCCATGCACTTCTTTCAGCATAAAATCGCGCACCGTATTCAGAATCATTTTCTGCTCATCGGTAAATTCTTCGGGGATAAAAACGTTTTTTGCAGGTGTTACATTAAGCAGAAATGCGCCCCCAGTGAGCGAAGTATTTGTTGGCATTATTTATTTATTGAGGGGCTAAAGATGTAGAAATTTGGGAGGTAAAATAAAAGTAAACTTATCAGGCTTGGCAAAATCAACACCTCCTGCGTTAATCAAGCGCAAACTCTGTTTTCCAATCCTCCTTTTCTGTCCAATCGGGCTGTGCAGCTTTGCTGAAAAGATAATCGCCCACTACCAAATAGTCCATTTCGGTACGCATAAAACAGCGATAGGCATCTTCGGGTGTGCAAACGGGCGGCTCGCCTCGCACATTAAAACTTGTATTCACCATCACGCCATATCCGGTTTTCTTTTTGAACACATCCACCAACTTCCAATAGCGTGGGTTGGTTTCTTTATGTATCGTTTGCACACGGGCACTAAAATCAATGTGCGTGACAGAAGGTAAATCGCTGCGTTGCAAATAAAGTCGCTCCAGCAATGGCATCGAATTATATCCCTCCGGCATTTTATTTCTGCGCGCTTCTTGAACGGGAGCAACAATCAACATGTAGGGCGAATCGGCATCCAAGTCAAAATATTCCTTACAATCTTCTGCTTTCACCGATGGCGCAAAAGGGCGAAAGCCCTCGCGATATTTTATTTTAAGGTTGAGTTTCTTCTGCATTTCAGGATTGCGGGCATCGCCCAAAATACTTCTGTTGCCTAAAGCTCTGGGACCAAACTCCATGCGCCCTTGCACCCATCCTACTACATTTCCCTGTACAATCAAGTCCGCAACATTTGTTGCCAATGCATCAAAAGATTCAAACTGCTGGGCTTCGGCTCCATACTTGCGTATTACCGTTTCTGTTTCAATATTAGAATATTCGGGACCCAAATACGCGCCCTGCATTTCATCTTGTGCAGTTGTTACTTTTCGTTCTTGATTAAAGTATATAAAGTGTGCCGCCTGTGCTGCACCCAAAGCCCCTCCGGCATCACCTGCTGCGGGTTGAATGAAAATATTTTCAAACAATTTACTGCGCATCAATTTACCATTTGAAACACAGTTCAACGCAACGCCACCAGCCATACACAGGTTGGCACTTCCTGTAAGACGCTTTGCTTCATTCGCCATTTTTTGCACCACTTCTTCGGTCACTATTTGTATAGCTAAACCCAAATTGCAATGCTGTTGTAACAGCTCATCTGCTTCGCTTCTTTTCTTTATACCAAAAAGTTTTTGCCACTTCACATCGTTTGCCATACGCAAGCCTGTGGCATAATTGAAGTAATCTTGATTCAACCAAATAGAACCATCTTCTTTTATATCGGTCAGTTCGGTTTTTATCAATTGAATATATCGCTGAATATCCGGTGAATCGGGGTTGCCATACGGAGCCAAACCCATCAATTTATATTCACCGCTGTTTACTTTAAACCCAAGAAAATAAGTGAAAGCCGAATACAACAATCCAAGCGAATGCGGGAAATGCAATTCCTTCAAAACACTAATCTGATTGTCCTTTCCATGACTTATAGAAGCTGTTGCCCATTCCCCAACTCCATCAATAGTAAGTATAGCTGCCTCGCTAAATGGCGAAGAGAAAAAAGCACTTGCTGCATGAGAAAGATGATGCTCTGGAAAAAGAAATTTCGTCTTCTTTTTATCATAGCCCTCAATATTAGAAAGCGCTTCGTGCATCATGCGCTTCAAGAACATTTTCTCTTTCAACCACACTGGAATGGCTGTGATAAAAGATTGAATGCCCCGTGGCGCAAAACCGTAATAAGTTTCCAGCAGCCGTTCAAACTTCAGCAATGGCTTGTCGTAAAAAGCAATAGCATCAAAATCATTGATGTGGATACCCGAAAACTTACAGCAAAATTCTATTGCATTTACAGGAAAAGACGAATCGTGTTTTTTGCGTGTAAATCGTTCCTCTTGGGCGGCAGCTATAACCTTACCATCGCGCAACACCGCTGCTGCCGAATCGTGATAAAATGCTGAAATGCCGAGAATTTTCATTTGCTGTGCAAAGGCAACTTTACAGAATTGAATTGAATTTTGAGCGTTTAAATTTTCACTTGGCACATTGCGCATCTCTAAGGTTGAACAATTAGCCCCGCTTGTCTATCCTTTGCACACTATCAACTCATTCTACAACTTACCAACAATACTTCTATTCTTTAATTTGCTCTTTTCGCTTCGTTTATGCTGATTTGTGCCGCTTTTACAAAAAAACAGAAAAGCCAAAACACAATAAATCAATCTAATTATGAAATTTATAGTTTCTACTACTTCACTACTTAAAAGTCTTCAACTTATTGGTGGCGTTATCAATTCCACTACAGTGCTGCCTATTTTGGAGGATTTTCTATTCGATATTCAGGGTGGTAAACTCTCCGTTTTTGCTACCGATTTAGAAACTTCGATGAGCACAATTGTAAATGTAGAAAGCAAAGACAATGGCAGAGTTGCTATTCCCGCCCGTATTCTTTTAGAAACTTTGAAAACATTGCCCGAACAGCCGCTTACTTTTATTGTAGATGATAAAAATTTCGGCATCGAAATTGCCAGTGAAACTGGTCGCTATAAATTGGCAGGCGAAAACCCTGAGGACTTTCCTAAAATTCCACAACCTGAATCTGTAACCGACATCAACATCACCGGAAGCGTATTAGGCAGCGCAGTTGCCAAAACACTTTTTGCTGTGAGCAGCGATGAACTTCGTCCGGCAATGACGGGTGTTTTGTTTCAGGTAGATACTGAGGGCATGACCTTTGTTTCTACCGATGCACACAAATTGGTAAAGCTACACCGTGCCGATGTGCGCGCTCCAAAAGCAACACAGTTTATTGTGCCTAAAAAAGCTTTGACACTTTTGAAAAATGCAGTGCCAGGAAACGAATCTGCTGTAAATGTTAGCTATAACAAATCCAATGCTTTCTTCTCTTTCGACAACACTAAATTGATTTGTCGCTTGATAGAAGCCAACTACCCCGATTACAACGCAGTTATCCCTGTCAACAATCCAAATAAATTAACCGTAAATCGCTTAGAGTTCCAAAACGCTTTGCGTAGGATTTCTATCTTCTCTAACAAAACAACTTATCAGGTTGTATTGAACATTGCAGGCAGCGAATTGAAAATTTCAGCACAGGATATTGACTTCAGCAACGAAGCAAACGAACGCCTTACTTGCAGCTACGAAGGTGCCGATTTAGACATCGCCTTCAACGCTCGTTTCTTGATAGAAATGCTTGGTGTATTAGATAGCGGTGACATTGAAATTGAACTTTCAACACCTACACGCGCAGGCATTTTGCGTCCGGCAGATAAAGCCGAAAACGAAGACCTGATGATGCTGGTAATGCCAGTGATGATAAACGCATAATTTGTTTATGATGTGGTGATGTACTGATTTAAGATTTGTATTGCTAGATCACAAAATCGTACATCCATAAATCTTAAATCGAATGATTCAAGCAACAGTTAATGGAAAGCAGTTTGTTGTAGAAGGCAGCAAAGTAAATGGCGAAGCGCTCGCCCTCGACCTGCAACAAATCAACGAGCGCGATGCACACATTCTGCTCAACAACAAATCTTACAACACCACACTGGTAAGCTACAATGCCGATGACAAAAAAGCCATTGTGCGTGTGAATGGTAACGACTACGAAATAGCAATCAAAGACGCTACAGACCTGCTACTCGAAAAACTTGGATTGGGAAGTGCTGCCGCCAAAAAAATCAACAACCTCAAAGCTCCCATGCCGGGTTTGATTGTAAACATAGCCGCTACCGAAGGGCAGCAACTCAAAAAAGGCGATACCATTTTAGTTTTAGAAGCCATGAAGATGGAAAACGTTATCAAAGCTCCTGCCGATGTAGTAGTAAAAAAGATAAAAGTATCACTTAAACAAGCCGTGGAAAAAGGTGAAGTGATGGTGGAGTTTGGCGATTGAAACACTGCACTCAAACCGAAAAATGTAATCACATAATGACTTATCGTTTCGGTGCTTTTGTCTTCTTTCTTTTATGCGCAACTTCACTTTTTGCCCAGCAACTTTTCTCTATTTCGGGCAACATTACCGATGAAAACAAACAGCCCCTTTTTAATGCGCTGGTAACTTCAAATGCTACAAAATCAATCACAGATTCATCAGGCAATTTTCAACTAAACCTCACATCGGGTAAGCATAAAATTTCTGTTCACAATTTTAACGCGCTTACAAAATCGCTTGATGTATTCATTCAAAACGATACATTTCTATCTATTCAACTTCAACCCAAAACCCTCAAAGAAGTAACCATCACGCAGCGCAAACAACAAAAAACTTCTACACATCACGAGTCTGGAGTTATCTCTATTTCAAAACAAAATATTGAATCATTACCTGCATTCATGGGCGAGCACGACCCCATGCGCGCTGTGCAAATGCAACCGGGCATTCAAAGTGGTAGCGAAGGCGCGCGTGGTCTGTTCATTCGCGGTGGCGGGCCCGACCAAAATTTGGTGCGCTTAGACGGTGCTCCAGTATTTAACCCTTCTCACCTGTATGGTTTTATTTCGGTGTTTAATGCCGATGCAATTCAAAATATTGATGTGTACAAAGACCATTTTCCCGCCCGTTTTGGGGGCAGGCTTGCATCGGTGGTGGATGTAAGCACCACGGCAGGCGATTCAACCGAACTAAACGGTGTCTTCTCCCTCGGCATTGCCATTTCACGCTTCCATTTGAATGGTCCAATTGGCAAAAATAAGCAAACAACTTTCGCACTTTCCCTTCGAGGCTGCTATGCAGGCTTATTCTCTTATCCTATCTCCAAAAAACAATTTCAATCAGCAGGCGGAGGAGGCGGACTCGAATACTATTTCGGAGATATCAACGCCAAAATAGAGCATAGATTTTCACCGCGCACAAAACTCTCATTCAGCTTTTTCACCAATCAGGACTTATACAAATTTACCCGCAAGCAAGTAGAACCTCAAGCACTTTTTAATGAAGCATTCAACAAGGAGCAAAGCATCCATTGGTCAAATTATGTTGCTTCGGGCAAGCTCTCCTTTATTATTAATAATGAATGGACAATGACACAAGCACTCTCATTTAGCCGCTATCAAATTGCCTACAAAGACAAATCTGCTTATCAATTAGATTACTATTTCAATCCCACGCTTAGCAATTTCAATAATTACAAAGGCAACAGCCAACAGTTTATTAATGACATCTCATGGCGTGCCGATTTCGATTTCACAAAGGGCAAACACAGCCTCTCTTCTGGCACCGGCATCACCGCAATGATGTTTGAAACCGCAAAAGGAAAATTTGAATTTAATCAAAGAAACTCCAACCAATTTACCTTCACTTCTCCTGGCGATTATACCAACACACTTGAGGCATTTCTCTTCGCCCAATATCAATATCAAATTACCAAAAGGCTCTCACTCACAGGCGGCATACATGCTAGGCTTTATCACGTCCGCAACAAAACTTTTTTCACTGCCTTACCCCGCTTTAATTTACTGTACAATCCTGTTGCAAAACTCTTTATACGCGCTTCTGCTTCTGGGCTTTCACAAAACATTCACCTACTCGCCTCTTCATCTGCCGATATTTTAAATGACTATTGGGTACCAGCCACGCCCAATGCCAAACCCGAAACATCATGGAACTTCTCCGCAGGCATCACCCAAAAACTCCCACTCAATTTTGAATGGAGCATTGATGGATTCTACCGCATTATGAACAACATGGTTGACTATCAAGCTGGCTTAGAACTCACAGCCACTTTAAAACCCTGGGAGAATCAAATAACAACTAACGGAACCGGCAGAAGCTATGGAGCAGAGTTTTATTTGGCGCGCAATCTTGGTTGGATTACAGGCTCTGTTGCTTACACCCTTTCATGGAGCGAACGCAGGTTTGAAACCCTCAATCAGGGTAAGTATTTTCCTTTCAAATTTGACCGCAGACACAACCTTGCAGCCCAGCTAAACTTCCTTGTTGGCAAAGGCTTCGAAATCGGCATTGCTTATATTTATGGTAGTGGCTACCGCATTACGCTACCCAATCAGTACTATCAAACTTGGGGATCAATCAACAACTATAATGATATGATAGTCAGAAACGATAATTTCAAC
>CAZKHZ010000094.1:0-14044 GCA_964552715.1 uncultured Chitinophagaceae bacterium
AAAAATTAATAATCCCCCAAGGTCTCTTCCAGTTGCCCCAAGGCTCTTTCTAATTGCTCGTTGTTGGGTGCTACGCCATGCCATTTGTGGTCGTTCATCATAAAGTCAACACCCGCGCCCATAGCGGTTTTCATAATAATGAAAACAGGTTTGCCCTTTCCAGTTTTTGCTTTTGCTTCGTTCAAAGTTTTTATCACTTCGGTAATGTCGTTGCCGTTTTCTACCCACAGCACGTCCCAGTCAAATGCCTCAATCTTTGCGCGCAGGTTGCCCAGTGATAGTACCTTTTCGGTAGTGCCGTCAATCTGCTGCCCATTGTAATCTATGGTTGTAATCAGGTTATCTACCTTGTTGTGTGCGGCAAACATTAGCGCTTCCCAAATCTGCCCCTCCTGAAATTCGCCATCACCATGCAGCGAGAATACCAGCGAGTTATCGCCATTCATTTTTTTGCTTAAAGCAGCACCAATGGCAACGCTCAAGCCCTGCCCCAAACTGCCAGATGCCACGCGCACTCCGGGCAAATGTTCGTGTGTAGTTGGGTGCCCCTGCAACCTTGAATTCAATCTGCGAAAAGTTGCCAACTCACTCACCGGAAAGTAGCCGCTGCGCGCCAACACGCTATAAAAAACTGGAGAAATGTGCCCGTTAGAAAGAAAGAAAATATCCTCGCCCTTTCCATCCATATTGAATGCATTATCGTGTTTCATTACCTCAAAATATAAGGCAACAAAAAACTCCGTGCAACCCAGCGAACCACCCGGATGACCACTTTGTGGTGCATGTACCATACGCACTATATCTCTGCGCACTTGCGTGCAGATTCTTTTCAATTCGTCAACAGAAGCCATAAAAAATTTTGTGCAAAAGTAAGCGCGCAAAAAACTGTTGCCTCAAAATGTGTAAACGTGTTGTGGATATAGCATCAAGAAAAAGGCTACTTTGAATTTATTCTTTCCAGAAAGGCTTTTACACCAGATGTAAAACGCTTGACAACACCTCCAATGCCTTCGGTGTTTATAAATATGGTGTTATGGTCAGAAGTTAATTCGTGTTTAGGTCGGGTTTTTGAAAAGTAATAAGTAGCCAAAGATTTGCGGCTGACATTTGGAGGTGTTTGAAGCGGTTTGGGATGCCCATGAAACGAAATTTCATTGGTTTCAAAAATCACACAGCGATTATATGTTGGTGCAAATTTGGCAAGCAGCGATTTGTTGCCATTCGATAAATCCCAAAGCTCAAGGTCGCCTTGATACGCATCTTTCCAATCCTTATTCATGTAAATCAACACATTCAAACGTCTGTGGTAATTTGTTTTTGGGTGCATATTGAAGTCAACATGCACATTCAAAAAAGCACCATTTACAGACTGATGTAAACCACCACCAAAAAGTTCTTCGTCAGCAATCAAAGGCTCTAGAATACCCGTAATCTGTTCTAGCCAATATAAAAACGCAGATGAATTTAACTCATCAAAAACGCGTTGCATCACTGAGTCTGGTTCAAACTGCGATTTCTTAAACTTGTTTTTTTGATTGATGTAGGTCGTTCCATCCCACATTCCGTCTTCAATCACCGGATAATTTTGATGAATTATTTCTGCCGCCTCCGGCTTAAAGAAATCATCAAACACTACATACTTAAAAGGCTCTTTTGCCTGAAAATCATGCTTGATTTCATGTTGCCTTTTTTGAAGGCTTTCAAAATCTATGAATTCCATTTTACTTTTATATAGTATCAAACATAAACAAAAGCAGGCGTGAAATTTTTATAGCATAGCATTACGGTTTCTATTTCACCGCCATTGCACTCAAACCCTTCATGGCATCTAAACCACAATCAAGAAATTTGATGTAGTCATTTTTCTCGGGCGTGTAACCCAAAGGAGGCGTAAGCAATTTTTCGTCAGGCGAAATCAAAACATAATATGGCTGCGTATTGCTGTTGAAGTATGTTGCTTGCATATCGCTCCATTTGTTGCCTACGGTTTTAATCTTTTTACCACTAAAACTGCTAACGTATTGTTCTGAATCGGGCAATGGTTTTCTATCATCCACATACAAACTTACCAGCACATATTTTTCTTTCAAACGCATATAAACTTCGGGGTCAGTCCACACATTTTCCTCCATTTTTCTACAGTTTACACAAGCCCAGCCGGTAAAGTCCACCATTAGTGGTTTTCCTTCAGCCTTTGCTTGTTTCAAGGCTTCATTATAATCTGAAGTCGGATGAAATTTTGTTTCTTGATCAAACAAAGAGTAAAATTTTGGTGGCGGAAAGCCGCTGAAAAAAGTCAACTCGTTTCCAAACAATCCGCTTGCGGTGTACAACACAAAAACTGCGCTCATACCAGCCAACACAAGGCGCGTTTTGTTGATGGTTTTTGAAGGGTGATCGTGCGGAAAATGAATTTTGCCAATCAGGTACAAAAACATAGCGATGCCGATAATAATCCACACCCCAAGAAACACTTCATACTTTAAAATTCCCCAGTGCATTACAAGGTCGGCATTAGATAAAAATTTGAAAGCAAATATCAATTCTAAAAAGCCGAGAACCACTTTTATTGTAGTCATCCAACCTCCGCTTTTTGGTAGCGATTTCAACATTTGAGGAAAGAAAGCGAACAAGCCGAAAGGTAATGCCAATGCAAAACCAAAGGCACTCATGCCCGCTACTAAATTCAGTTTGCCTCCGCTAGAAGTTAATGCGCCAACCAACAGCGAACCGAGTATAGGACCTGTGCAGGAGAACGAGACAATAGCCAGCGTCACAGCCATAAAGAATATACCAATTATCCCGCCTACGTTTGAAGCATTGTCAGCTTTGTTGGCAATAAAACTTGGCAGGGTAATTTCGTAATATCCGAAGAAGGAAAAAGCAAAAACAACGAATATTAAAAAGAAGAAAATATTGAGTGGCGCACCCGTAGAAATTTCATTCAATGTATCAGGCGAAATATCAAATATCAAAAACGGTACGCTGATGAGAAAGTAGATAAACACAATGCTGAATGCATAAAGTAGGGCTTCGATTTTGCCGCGTGCAGGATTCTCATTTCTTTTAGTAAAAAATGAAACCGTTAATGGAATCATCGGAAAAACACAAGGTGTGAGTAAGGCAATCAAACCACCCAAAAAGCCAAGCACGATAATTTGCCAAAGTGTTTGATTTTTTGTATCAGTTACCTCTGTTCCACAGTTTTTTACAGGCGAGCCGTATTTGTCAGCTTCAAGGGTTGAAGGACGAGATTCGCTGGACGTTGACTCAGTATCGGTGGACGAGGGAGGAGAGTTGAGGGATGTGTTTTCAGTTGTAGTATTTTTATCCTGAACCACAGGAACAAGCTCCTGCTTGGTTGCAGCGGCAATGAGCGCAAAGTCAAACTCCTTTGCATCGGGTGGCAAGCAGCGACTATCGTCACACACCATGTATTCCACGCTTCCTTTTAAGGTGGTGTTCTTTAGCACTTTTACCTTTTGGGTAAACACAACACGCTCATCAAATTTTTTCACATTGATGCCAAACATATCGTCCATGCCCTCGGTAACTTTGTTGCCCGCTTCGGCTACTTTACCTACTATTTGTACATCACTATTTTTTTCAAAAACAAAAGAGGTAGGCACGGGTCCACCTTCGCCAATAAACTGCGAATAGAGGTGCCAGCCTTTGTCAATGTTGGCAGTAAAAACAAGGTTATATTCATCGTCTTTAAGCTGCTCGGCTTTCCAACTCCATTTTACCGGACTAAGTATTTGCGCTTGCGAAAAATGAAAAATAATTAAGGAAAAAATTAGCGTAAAACTCTTGTGCAACTTGCGATTCATCATGCTGATTGTTTGGCAATATAACGATGTATTGAAGACCAAATTTAATCTTTGATACTAAGGTGGAAGGTCGGGGTTGTGACTTTATGACTTCTTAACGGGATTTTTAAGTGATATCACTCAAAATATCGTCTGCAAAGAACATGATTATCATTTCAAACTCACCACCTGATAACCGCCTGCTTCCAGCAATACTTTTACGGCTTTTGTGCTTTCTGTCTTTGAACTTTTGGCGGGTTTATACACCAAAATAAAATTGCCCGGTTGCAATTTCAGGTTGGTGGCTTCGCGCAAATCTATGCGGGTAACAAGGGTCAACACATCATTTTTTTCTTCCAATACAGAAAGTGACAAAGCCTCGCTGACCACTAGCGATAAGGTGCCAAAATTCTTTATTGCCTTTTCGTTTTTCACACCGCCCATCACCGCAGTTTCATCAAAAAAAGTTTGGGGCAGTGTCAACACCTCCGAGCGATAAATATCTTTTAAAAGCATCTTGCTTTCGCCAGTGTTTTGCACCACCAAAATATCTTTGCCTTTCCTCACCACATCGGGGGCATCGGCTGCGGCATTGCCTGTAAATGTAAGGCTGCCCAAGGGTACATCTATGGCAACTATATTGTGTTTGCCCGGTGTAAGCTCGATGCTGTTTTTGCGTACAGATGGTGTGCTGTGTACTTCAATATCATATAGCCCAACTGGGTCTAAATAAATCGTGTCAGGGTTGCCTTTTGCATCCAGATTATGCACAAAGTTGTACATAATTTTTTGTGATGTGTGGTCGTAGAGCGTAAAGGGAACATTGGTAATAGTTGGGTTGCCGTTGTGGTCTAACAAATTTATTTGTGTGGTAGTGGTGTTGAGTGTTTGCTGAATAATAATGCCCACCGTGCCAGAAATTGAAGACTCATTTTTGGGATTATAAAACGTGCCCACGCAGTCAAACTTTTTGGCAAACTCGGGTTGCATATCCAAGCCCACAATAAAAGGTTTTAGTGTAATGCGTTTGCTAATCAAAGCAGCCGCCACTTCGCATGGATTGCCATTGCAATTTTCGTTGCCATCGGTAATCAAAATAATAGAGTTCAGCGATTTTTCATCCACCGGAAAATCATTTAGCGCCTGCTCAATAGAATAGGCAATAGGCGTCATGCCCTTGGGCGACAGAGTGGGCATAATGGTCTTTACTTTTTCGGCATTGTTTTTGGCAAAAGGAATCAGCAGCTTACTATCGGTGCAGTTTTTTTGTTCGCGCGGAGACTGATGCCCAAACACCCGCACGGCAAACTCCACATTAGGATTTTTTCTTTCTACCGAATCAATGATATTGAACAAAATTCTTTTTGCCACTTCAAAGCGATTGGTGTTTTGCCATTGCTCTTTCATGCTGCCCGAGCCATCTAGCAAAAAAAGGATGCGGTTGCGCTGCGGTTTAAAACGCGGCACATCCTGCGCACCAGCCTCCGCAATTATCAAAACAAAAAGAAACACCCAGCAATACTTCAACATCAATTTTTAGTGTTGCATAGTAACGAAATGATTACGGATTTAATGCGTCCTTTAGAATTTTCTTACAGAATAGTATTCAAGTTCTTTGCTTACTGGCAGGCTTTAACTTCCAGCAACTTCAATTACTAACTACACCCATATAACCTTTCTATCACCTCACTTTCCTCGGCATCAATCTGCATGGTTTTATGCGCATTGGTTTCGCCCTTTTTAATCTCGATTTTGTTATTGGCTATGCTCAGGCATTTGCTTAGGTATTCAATCAAGTACTTATTTGCCTTGCCATCTACCGGCTGCGCGCGGATGTGAATCTTCCAGATGCCATCATCGGTTTTGGCAAGCGAATCTTTTTGGGCACCGGGCTTTACGTGAACGTGCAACAACATTGTATAAAGTGCATAAAACGCTGATTACTCAGAAATTTTGCGATTATCATAAACCTATCTGGGGACACTGGGCTATTGCGTTTAAGCATCAACAGTAATCAATTCGGCTTTTGTAAAAGATACGGGAATTTCCAATCCTTCTGCTCGAAGACCTTCTAAGTGAAATTCAATAGCTTCCACTACGTTCACTTTTGCTTCTTCAATAGTATCACCCGAAGAAAAACATCCAGGAAGACCTGGCACTTGTGCCCAAATTGAACCATCTTTTAATTTTTCAAAAATTACTAAGTATTGCATACATGTAAATTTAGATTTTAATAATAGAGTGGTGTTATTTCCATCCCGCAATTTTTTTGATACTGTTTATTACTCCTATTGACGACTCTTTGTTTGAGCCATGGTCTGGTACTGTTATCAATTCTTTTACCCCTATTTTTTATACTGTTTGTGACTTCCACTTTGGTGCGCAAGAATCCATCCTTCGCTTTCTAATTTTTTAATTATCTCCTTAGTTTTCATTGCGTTCTAACAAGTAGTTCTCTCAAAAATAAAGATAAAACAACAAAAATGTTTTTCGATGAAGTCTATTGAATCACCCCAAGTTCCTTGCCCACTTTTGTAAAAGCAGCAATGGCTTTGTCGAGGTGGTGCATTTCGTGCGCGGCACTTAGTTGAACCCTGATGCGCGCCTGCCCTTTTGCCACTACTGGAAAGAAGAATCCAATCACATAAATACCTTCCTCTAAAAGCTTGGAGGCAAAACTTTGCGCCAGCGCAGCATCATACAACATCACAGGCACAATGGGATGCACCCCAGGCTTTATATCAAAGCCAGCAACAGTCATTTTTTCGCGAAAATATTTTGTGTTTACTTCCAGCTTATCGCGCAGCGTGGTGGTTTGGTTCAGCATATCCAACACCGCAATAGACGCTCCCACAATGGCAGGCATCAAAGTGTTTGAAAAAAGATAGGGACGCGAACGTTGGCGCAATAAATCAATCACTTCCTTGCTGCCCGAAGTGAAGCCCCCACTTGCTCCACCCAATGCTTTGCCTAGGGTTCCGGTGATGATGTCAATTTTGCCAAGCAAACCCCAGTGCTCGTGCGTGCCGCGTCCAGTTTTACCCATAAAG
This sequence comes from uncultured Chitinophagaceae bacterium, assembly GCA_964552715.1. Lineage (GTDB taxonomy): Bacteria > Bacteroidota > Bacteroidia > Chitinophagales > LD1 > UBA7692. The sequence continues at coordinate 6,860 of CAZKHZ010000094.1, forward strand.
CCCGAGGCATGACATTCGTCCACCAATATCATGGCGTTATATTTTTCTGCCAGCGCAACAATCTTGTCCAACTGCGCAATGGTGCCATCCATACTAAACACACCATCGGTAACAATGATGCGCGAACGGTTTTTTTGGGTGGCTTGCAACTGTGTTTCAAGGTCGCTCATATCATTGTGTTTGTAGCGCAGTCGCTCAGCCTTGCAAAGGCGCACACCATCTATAATAGAAGCGTGATTCAGTTCATCGGAAATGATGGCATCGGCTTCGCCAAACAAGGGTTCAAAAACACCACCGTTGGCATCAAAAGCTGCTGCATAAAGAATCGTATCCTCGGTACCCAAAAATTCGGAAATCTTCTGCTCCAATTGTTTGTGAATATCCTGCGTGCCACAAATAAAGCGCACACTGCTTAAGCCGAAGCCATGTGTATCAATGGCATGTTTGGCAGCTTCTATCACTTTGGGATGCGAACTTAAACCAAGGTAATTGTTGGCACAAAAATTTACCACTTTTTTACCTGCCGAGGTGGCAATATCTGCCCCTTGTGGTGTGGTGATAATTCTTTCGGTTTTAAAAAGACCGTTGGCTTTTATGTCTGCAAGTTCTTGCGCTATTCGTTGCTGAATGGTGTACATCAAAAAATTATTTTCGGCAACGAAGGTGAAAGATTCTTTGTAAAAAAGAACAGTGAAAATTATTGGGTGCTACATACGTCCTTCGTCCCCCGACCCTTTACATCCAAATAAAAAGCCCATCGAACGTTTGTTCGATGGGCTTAGTCAAAAGTTTATTCTAAAATTAAAATCAGAATGATTTCACAAACCGGATGGTTTTTGTGTTACCGTTTTGGCTAACCGAAAGAAGATAGCTACCTGCCGCAAGCAATGAAACATCCAAGTCCATTTTACCCGCACTGACATTGCTAACCACTGGATTGTTGATTACAACTTCGCCTAAAAGATTTGCAACTTTCACTTGCAAATCATTTGCAAAGTTCGACTCACTTTCAATAGTGATTAAATTGTTTGCCGGATTAGGATACAATTTCAACACATGCGTTTCAATATCTTTCACTGCCGAAGGCAAGGTTCTGTTACCTGTTGCAAACCACACGGGCCATTTTGCAAGATTAACTTTAGAAGTAGCCGAGGATGCATTGCCGGTAATTTTGTCGGCAGCAACATCAATAAAGGCTACAATAGGATTGCTGCTATTATCTAAACCGCTAAAAGCAATTCTGCCATCATTTTTAGAGTACGATGGTGTTCCGTAGGTGACATTATCCCAAATAATTGCAACTGTATTTGTTTCAAGATTCGCGCCTAGAACAGAAATTTTCCCCGCGTTTACATCTTCAAAATCAAAGGAAATAATATAAGGTGAGTTTTTTGAAAACGTTGCATTGCCAATATTAATTCCTTCATCTAGCGAGCTAAAGATTTTAAATACTGTGCCATCTCCCCAATTATTTATGCCCTTGCTCCAGGTATTGATTATACCCATATCCCAGAAATCTATAAAACCACCACCTGTATTTGTAAACACATTGTAAGCATCATACAAAACATACTCACCCGTGTAATCCCATTCAATGGCATCAGCATAGCGCACACCGCCAATGCTTGCCCCACCCGTGCCTGTAGTTGGGTTATAGAGGCGAAATTTTGCCCATTGTTGTTTGGTAAAATCGTACACCCAAACCGAGGTGTCAGCAACAGTAGAAACTGCTGCCATTCTTGCTCCATCGCGCGAAACGGCAACATTATCCCAAGCGGCATCTGTTGTCATTTTTGTTTGTGTAAATGGAGCGGTCAATTGAACATTGTAAATATTTTTATCAGTACCAACAAAGAAAGCATACGCGCCATTGTCAGTTACAGATGCTTTGCGATTTTGAGGAACTTGCGATAATGCCTGAAAGCCTGAAATGGCAGGGTCAGTCAAATACAATTCGTTAGGATCATTCACATCTGCATCAGCAAAAACAATTTTCTCTGACCCTGGATTTGTTGGCAAATTACTTGGTGTGCCGCTACCCGAACCATCTAATATTCCAACTGTGTCGAAAGCTTGTTTAGCAGTATTTACTTCTGTTGAATTTGCACCGTGCAAATCTGTTGCTGCCTTCACTACAGCCAGTCTTGCGTCAATAAATTTGGATGTTTTAGTAAGGTATTGCGAAAGTGCTTTGTAATAAATTTGTTCTGCTTTTTCTTTTCCAATTGTATTTGCAATTAAGTAAAAAGCGCGATTCACGATTCCGCTATTGATATGTACACCGCCTTGATCCTGTGTACCCGTGTATATCTCATTCATGTGGTTGGGTTGCCAGCCATTATCATTCAAACTATTTCCTCCATTATGTGGATCCATCAAATTGCGCATAGCACCGCTTGGAAACTTAGAAGGTTGAATCACATCTTCTCCCTGAAGCCAGTCATCTCGGTCTATCATACAACCGAAAATATCGCTGAACGATTCGTTTAAAGCGCCTGATTCGTTTTTGTATTCAAGATTGGCAGTTTCTTGTGTAACGGCATGTGTCAATTCATGCCCGCCCACATCCAAGCCTCGCGCAAGTGGCTTAAATTGTGTGTTGCCATTTCCATATATCATGTATTGCCCAGTCCAATAAGCATTATCCATCCCAACACCACCAGCTTCAGCAACATTGATAAATGAAATTATATCTCCCCCCTTATTATCAAACGACTTGCGATTGAATGTGTTTTTGAAATAATCGTATGACAAATTAGCGTTGTTGTGCGCAGACACAGCCGTTGCACTCCAACCAGAATTATTGCTTGTTGTAATATCTTTGTAAGAAGGATTTTGCTGTGTTGAATTTTGAAAATCCATAGTAATAATGGTGCCCTTTCCGTTTCCCGGTTTAGTGGTTTGCGAGCCAGTGTACATATCTTTTGTGGCATTGATGAGGTAATAAAGTCCATCCTGAAACACATTAATTGTTTTAGGATTGCCCATCAAATCATTTGCTGTTGCTGTAGTGGGTCCTGCTGCGCAAATGTGGTTGTATTTATCAATCACTTTTCCATCTAAGGCGTTGATGTAATACTCCCAACGGTTTAAAATATTGGGGTGCAAGGTAACATGCCATGCAAGGGTAAAATCACTCAACCTTTCCTCAGACGGAAGCAATACCAACTTGCTTTCATAAGTTGCGTGCGTAGCATATTGTGCATAGTCTTCAGTTTTCATTTCAGCAACATAGTAATCGGTTAATGCGGCAGCTTGGGCACCTTCATTAGTTAGTATAGGCTGTAAATATTTATTGGAGGGCTCTGGTCGGGTTCTTCCACCAAAATAGATAGTGCCATCGGGTGAATAATGCAACCAACATTGCGCGCCATAAACTTCAATGCCTTTATGCACTTGTTGAAATTTTACGTGTGCACGATTTTGTGCATCGCTTTCTACCAATAATATTTCAAAAGCCGCATCACCCTTACTCACATTAAGTGCATCGGATAAAGTATTTAAAGCTGCCGGAACTGCCGCACGTACTTTTGCTTCGTCCTTCAACTCCGTTGGTGAAAGATTATGCTTTAAGCCTTCAATTTCCATCGGCATACCGTTGTGTGGGTCGCGATTGATGCGCAACTGCTCTGCTGATTCAGATTTATTCCATTTCAAAGCAGGAATTGGCTTGAATGGTTGCGTGGAAACAATGGATGGTAACCTAAGCGGTTGAGCGGTCGGGTCAATTTGAATGTAGTTAAACGTTGGCGTATAAGTTGCTTCCTCCTTTTTTTTCTTTCCACCAAAACCTTCATTGGCAAAAAGATTGGAAGTCACTAATACTGCGATAGCAAGTATGGATGTTGTGTAAAGCTTTTGCATAGCACTATTTTTTAATTAATGAAAAAAGTTCTTTGTGTAATTCTGAAATTTTTGTGTCAATACTTTTGTTGCCTTCGCTCCAAACCAACTTTACGGCTGAGCCATTTTTACCAAAGGCAAACTCATTATACATATTGCCGGGTTCATTAATTTCTGCAAGAGGCAATTGCAGGGCGATTGCTTTTTTGAAAACAGAAGCAGTGCCTTTTTTATTAATGTTGGGTAGCGTTTCGTAGGAGGTAGCAGCAATGCCCTTTTTTACAAATAACTGTCCGTTTTCTAACAAACAGTAAGTAGTAGCGCTGCCAGTGAATCCCCCTCCAGTTCCAAACCAAAGTGCATTTTTTGTCCACTCATCGGGCTTGCTTACTTGCTTTTGCGTTTGGCAGGAAACAGCGACCATTGCCATAATTAGCAAAACAATATGATGTATAGTTCTAAGTGAACGCATATTTTAGACATTCATGTGTAAAACGAAATAAAGAAGTTTTTTTGAAAGCGTATAAAATTATCTTCTAATTCGATTGGCTGACAAAGGCAGTGATTTCCATGCGCTTTCACCAATATGCTGCACACTTCTATAGTTTAATGGAAATTCCAAAAACACATGTAGCATACTTAAGAAGTAAAGTGCAATTAAACCTGTGCGATAATCGTAAATATACAAACCCACAGAAGCTACCCACAAAACCATCACACTAATGAACCAATGCCTTGGAACTTCGTGCCATTTAATAACGGAGGTTTTTGAGAACCAATTCAAATAATGATACGTATAGGCAAATGCAATGAAGCGCATAATGCCCAAGCCAACTGCGCTGCTAAAAACAGCTTCGCGGGTATTTGTTCCCAGTTTCAACAAATAAATAATTGCCTGATTTACCTGCACAAACCCGCTTTCAATTATACTGCTTTGTGCATACTCGGTCACTTTATACCAAGCAAAATCAGGTTTGATAAGAAAGCAAATTGCACCGCAAAAAACAAATACAATTAATGCCGCAACACCCGGAATACTCTTGCTTTTTATGGCTCCTGAAATCATAAATAAACCAGTAAAAAGAAATACATGAATTAGGGTAGGAAGGAAAATTGCAAAGAGAAAAAAGAAAGGTGGTGATTCGGAAATGGCGGTGCCAAGTGCTGTTGCCACGGCAATAAAAATCACTTTATATAAAATGTTTTTGAACAACACCATTGCCAAAGCACTGAAGAATGCAACGAAAATTAAAATGTTAGCGATGCTGGCATATTCGGTAAAAAGCACAACAAACAATGTTGCAAAAACACACAGTACACCCAACCACACAAAATCAAATTTTGAAGTGGTGAAATAGTCTCGTTTATGCAACCAAGTAATTTCTGTGAGGTAATGCAGCGGACCCAACACGGCATAAGAAAAAAGAAACAACTCGAATGGAACGGCAAAGGCAGCGGCTAATGCCAAAAGCATCAAACCTATATTCAGTAAGTCTATTTGTTTAGTTGTCATTTTTATTTTTCCACAATAACGTACTCAAAAAAGCCTTTGTGTTCTTTGTGCCTCTGTGGGAAATCCCTAAAAAGGCATCCCTGAAAACATGCCTTTTGTAACCGCAGCAAACTCTGTTTGAGTTAAGTCATCAGCTTTTTCCATTGCTTCGTTTACAGCATTTTTAATGTGTGCTTCCAAGGCAATTTTATCATCAATTTTTAGAATCGTAATCTCTTTAATTCTTCTGTTGCCATTTACAATCACTTTTACATAATCGCTAGAAGATGAAACTTCAATAATGTCAAGATGCTTTTTTATATCTTCTATCTTTTCTTTCATTTCTGTAAGCTGTTTCATTTGGTCAAAAAATCCCATATCTGTTTTTATTTTGTTTGCAATTTAAAATTTCTTCCATTGACTATAGTCAAAAGCAATTTTGAAATAAGGAAAGTATTTAAAAAATCGGCTAAAGCCGAAATTTATACTTATTCCCATTCCTTTCGCGCGGTTTGCACATCGTCTAAAATATGTAGGTAAGACACGTATCTATCTTCCGATATTTTTCCTTCCATTACGGCAACCATTACAGCACACTCAGGTTCATTTAGATGCAAGCAATTGTTGAATTTGCATTTTACTAAATAGGGTCGCATTTCAATAAAATAATGGCTCACCTCCTCTGTTTCAAAACCGCTGATGCCAAACTCGCGCACACCAGGTGTATCAATAATATTGCCCCCAAAATCAAGAAAGTGCATTTCGGCAAAAGTGGTAGTGTGCATGCCTTTTCCGCTATTTTCAGAAACTGCTTTTGTGGTTAATTTTAAAGTTGGTTGCACAGCATTTAGCAACGATGATTTGCCAACACCAGAATGACCTGCAATCAATGATGTTTTATTTTTTAGTAATGAAGAAAGTTGTTCAATTCCAGTTTTGTTTTGAGCAGAAGTAAGCAGTACTTTATAACCAATGCTACTATATAGTGCTAAAATTTCCTCTTGTTTTTTTTGATGTTTTTTTTGCAGCGCGTCTTGTTTGTTTAGTACAATAATTGTAGGAATATGATATGCCTCGGCAGTCAATAGAAACCTATCAATAAATCCTGTGCTGGTGCGAGGTAGGGCAAGCGTGGCTACTAATACTACTTGATCTAGATTTGCAGCAATAATCTGTCGCGCTTTTTCGTGCTTTGGCGACACGCGAACGATGTAATTGTTTCTTGGTTCTACGGATGCAATTACCCAATCGGCTTCGTAATTTTCTATTTGCACCCTGTCGCCAACAGCCACTGGATTTGTAGTGTTGCTTTCATCCAATCGCATTATACCTTTCAAGCGACACTTTACCGTTTCGCCCGAATCGAATTTTACTTCATACCAACTGCCGGTGGATTTTGTTACAACGCCCTGCACAATAATTACCTCAATAAATTAGTTTTAAAAAGCGTTTGAATACCCATTACTTTTTTACAAATCTCCTGTAATAGTTCACGCCAAAAAGCACCCCGCCTGCAACAATCAGCATGTTGCCATAAGCAAGCACTTCCATCATGCGCAAACCAATACCCCAAAAGAATACTATGAGTGCAAGAATTATAAGCCCTTCTGTTAAGCTATGTTTCATCTGAATATAATTTAATTTTTAAAGGTCTGATAGAATGCCCAACCTGATTTTCGAAATCAGGTGAGATGTTTAATCATGGGCATTTCATGCAGGCAAATTTGAATTAAATGTTTTGTTGTTTAAAGCAAAGTCACATATAAAAAAATGTATCAGGAAGAAACGACTTCATGTCTCCTCAAAAAATAATCATTTGTTAAAAGTACTACTATGTATTGCATAGTACA
>CAZKHZ010000095.1:0-11991 GCA_964552715.1 uncultured Chitinophagaceae bacterium
GGCTTTCACACGAGAATTGTGAAGCTATGTAATAGCCATCATTATCAGCATCGAGATACCATAACACTGATGTGCCAGATAAAACCACACTTAAACTTTGCTTACACACTTTAGCAATTGTGTTTGGATTGGTTTCGGTAATGGTGTATCGAATAAAATAGGTGCCGGGAGTCAATGAATTTAGCACCCGTGTTTTGAAAAGTGGATTAGAAGAAAAGTAGGTGAGTATGGGAAAGCTGAAAGTGTCGTTTTTGAAAACTTCCACCTTTACGCTACATAAAGTAGAAGTATCTGTAATGGTGATGCTACCATCATTGCAAGTGGAGCTAACCGGATTTTGCTGGCTAAGGGTAATGGGGCTATAACATGAATGACCAACAGAAGCATTAATAGTTTTAGAACACATGAATGAACCAAATTGTGAAATGGCATCAATTATCAATTCATAATCTCCTGTAGGCAGGTTATTGAATACAATAACACTATCTGCTGGATTTAACGCCACTTGCTGTGCCACAACGCTGAAGCTGCCACTAATTCTCAAAGTAGCATTGTAAGTACCACAGCTAGTGGTACGCACGGTTGCAGTTATTTTGCCGTTGTTGCACGAAAGTTTGGTATGGTCAACTTGAGTGTTGGCAGTTATTAAGCACTCGGGTTTAATTACCACGGTGTCGGCACTACCACAATTAAAAGTATTAAAGTCCAAATCTACTCCTGTGCGCAGCGTTCTAACTACATAAGTATCGGGCAATAGATTATTGATTGTTTGGGTATTGTTGCCCAAAGAGGCGGAATTGATTTGAAAAACGGTTTGGGGCGATGGATTAAGTTTGATAACACTTATTGTTGAATTACAAGTAGAAGTATCAGTAATTGTGATGCTGCCACTTCCAAAAATAACATCATAACAAGCAGCATCAACCGAAGAAATTAGAAGCCCCGAGTTGGATGGGCAAGAGCCCTGCCCAATTGTTACTGGTACCAATTCATTACACGAACTAATTTGATTGAATCCGTTTTGAATGTAGAACTGCACCAAGTAATTGCCAGGAATGAGATTGTCAAAAACTATAGTGTCTGAAATTGGCACATCCTGCACAAATTCTACCAATTGAGAATTGGATGCCTGAAAAAGTTTTGCCTGAAAAAATCGGCACGCATTGGTGTTGTTCAAATGAATTTTAATTTCTCCGTTCTGACAGGCTCGCCTTGATTCGTTCACCACATCTACAACGCCTTGCATTACACAATTTTCTGGCTCAAGAACAACAGTATCATTCACAATACATTCTAAGAAGTTGCCATCTACATCTTGAGCAAAACGGGAAACGGTTAAAACATACCTGCCAGATTGTAAATTATTAAAGGTTCTTACACCATTACTAACCAGAGACAAATCGCCTACAAAGTCCAAATTGCTTCCATAGTAGGCATCTATTCTGGCAAAACAAGAAAGGGTGTCTTCAAGTGTAATAGAGCCTGAGTTGCAGCCAAAACCTAGAGGGTTGATAGTTGATTTTTTAATTCCACTAACACATGGTTCTGATGTAATGGTAAAATTCACTACTAAACTACATATACCCGAATCGATTGTTAATTGAACGGTGGGGAAAAAACCCGCAGCAGGGTAAGTATTTCTAAAATGGAAAAAATTTGCCGCACCTGTAATGGTGGCTATATAATTTCCATTCTTTAAATTATTGAGGGTAAACAAACTGTCTGTAAATGGATTATTGTTAGTGTATATGAAACTGCCATTGCTCGCATTTTGAATGGCGATGCGGTAACCTAAGCAAGTATTGAATTGGGTATTTAAAGTTACACTACCATTTCCGCAACCGCTTTTGGTTTTTTTCAATGATGTAATGGTTGAAGACAACTCACATTTGGGATTTATTTTAATGGTATCAAATGCAATGCAGTTGGGTTTATCTGTTTTAAAGTAATAGGTGCCAGGAATCAAATTCTTGAAATCGTAGGTAGAGTTGATACCGGAATAACTTCCAGAATTACCTGACGAAAATCCAGCCAAGAATCCATTGGTGGCATCTGCATAATACATTGTAAAGAAATAATCGCAACTTGGATTAGCGTCTGTAAGTTCTATTCTACCATCGGTGCAACTGAAGTTGCTGGCATGTGTAACATTATAGCTGAATGTGCTGGCACAAACTGGTGAACCAACCGTTACATTCAAATATTGCTCGCAACCTGCTGAATTTCCACTAGCACTATTTAACTTGGCTAATACAATGTAATTATCTGGAAGCAATCCGTCAAACACAATCAAGTCGGTTGGCAAGCCAAAGTAACCATCTATAAGCACGCTATCTTTATCAAGTATCGAAATGATATATTTATTGCAGGCATTTGATAATACTTTTACAACAACTTTTCCATCTCGGCAGCCTGCTGCCGATGCAGCAACAGTAGATGCAGTAGCCGAAATCTGGCACAAAGGACCCACTGATACAGTATCGTAGTGTTCATAAAAAATTGACGCATCGGGCAGTATTACTAAAGAATGAAAAATGTAATCGCCCTGATACAAAGAGTTGTAAAAGCGTGTTTTGAAATTCACCGAAGAAATATTGAAACTGTCAATAATAAAGCCGTTGTCCATTCGATAAACCGCCACCATAGTTGTACAACTTGCCGAAGTGTCTTTTATTAAAATACTGCCATTAAAACACCCGAAGGCAATACCATTGTTTACCGTAATTTCTAAAGGCGACCTGCCTGTAGGCACTATACATTGTGAATTTGCCTTTAAAAATGTTGTGAAAGCAATTGCAAGAAGTAGAATAATGTTTTTCATATGCGTTCATTTATAGGATTGCAAATGTCTGTTAACATAAGTGCTTTCACAATCCCTAATATTAGGGATGCGCAGTTGTGATATTTTTCAAACTAATTAAAGTAGCGCAACAAATGAATGATAAAATATATCCAAAAAAAATCCCGCCTTCGTTGCCGAAAGCGGGATTTTTATTTAAAGGATTGCTTGCTTAAAACTTCACCAACTTAAACACACGGTTTTCGTGTTGATGCTGAACATTTACAAAGTAAATTCCTGCGGGCAAGTGCATCATGTTTATTTGTTTAGATGATGTGCCTGCATTTATCACTTGCTGCATTTTAATTGCACCATTGATGTTGGTGATAGTTATGGCAGTATTCTCTTTTGCTGCTTCACCCAATTTGATAGTTACCAAATCATTGGCAGGGTTGGGAAACAATTCTATCATTTTATTTTGCAAATCTTTGATAGCAGAGGGAAGCTGCAAAGTAACCACGGCATCGGGTGTTGAGCTTAAATCTTCCACATTTCCAGCATGGTCTATAGCGCGGCTAAAAAACTTATAGTTGTAGCCAAATTTACCCAATACTTGGAATGAATCTGCACTGGTTTTGTTTAGCAACAAAAAGTGTGAAGTGTCATTAACGGTTACAAAAATATCGTAGGAGTTGATGCCCGAATGGTCATCGTTTCCAAGCCAACTGATATAGAAAGTAGTGTCGTTAATAACACTTGGCAATGGCAACACATTGCTGGTGGGTTTCACCTTGTCCACTGTGTTTATCCAAAGCTTCGTAAAAATGGGCGCATTGGCATCAAACACAATCTTTGCGCTATTGCTCACCTGTTGCAAATGCGGGCGGTTTGCTTTTGGCATAATGCTGAAAGAAACATAGCCTTCACCTTCGGGTGAGGTAGTATTCGGATTCAAGAAACCATCTGATATACTATCCACTTCTGCGCGCGTGGCGGGGTGCAATGAAGTAAACTTCCAAACTATATTATGATTAGCAGAATCTAATTTTGCTTGAAACCTAAGGATGGTATTTTTTGCAGGGCGCAAGTCAATTTCCTGCGCGTAAGATTTATCGGCATTCAATATTTGATAGGTAGAATCGGCAAAGCCAAAGCCTGTAAATCTTAGTGATGATAGGTCGAAGAAATTCGCATCCAGAGTGTCGTAAACTTCCACCACCGATGCAGGCGCAGTAGCCGTAGGCACATTTTCAAAACGAATGGTATAATGCACTCTGCTTTGACCACCAAAATAGTTTTCGGGAGTAAAACCTACTGGACCTATTTTGTCATTAGGATCCATAGAGCCCATAGATTTAAAAATAAAATCTTGACGTGTAAAATCATCAAGTGTTTTAAATGCTCCGGTGAGACCATCTTTGCGAAAAGCATCGCTACAAGAGCCAGGAATATTTAAACCTCCGGGAACACCCAATGGAATACTTTGGGTTTGACCAGTAACTCCTTGAGCCGAGATACCAAAAACTTGATTGATAACGGTGCCCATCAATAAGTCTTTCACAAAGTTTTCTTGGTCTCCGCCCACTTCGCAGACAATTGCTCCTGCAACATCGGCAATCAAATTAAATACATCGGAGATGTATTTAGTAATATTGCCTCCTTTGTTTCGGTTGCCAACCACATCTCTACCAAGATTTCCTATAGAGCAGCCAATATTTGCAGCACTGCTAGGGCATCCAAGCCCGGGCACTTGTCCTAATAAATCAAATACACAAGCCGCTGGGTCAGCAAAAAAATCGCAAGAAGTTCTTAATCCCAATAAGCTCAACTGCGTGGAATCATACATTGGTTTTCCTAAAACAGAATAGATTGGTATAGTGCCCAATGTAGTGGCTTTTACATAAAATTCTATCATCTCGCTGCTGTGTGCCGCCACCATCGGGATGATGAATGCCGCAAGTAAAACTGAATCGTTGGAAAGCGAATCAAACGCCATTGTAAAATCGTGGGTAAATGAACGAGCGCGAATCACATTGCCGATAGAGTCTGTTAGAATGTTGTTGGATAGCTTACCTACCTGATTCTGTGGGGGCATCACAATATAAACTGGCACCCCAAATTGATTGACGTTTCCGGGATTGCTTACAATAATCTGATGTGTTGCATAGCGATTGATTATCCTCTTATCTCTTCCACTTTGTTGTAAGGTAAGTGGGGCATTATCTTCAGGAACCATCTCCAATCCATTCACCAATGTATCGGCAAAGCCGCCTGGTCCGGCAACAATCACATCATAGAAACCAAGCAGCTCGTGGTATAAAAGAAAATTCCCTTGCACCGTTCCGCTATCGTTTACGGCAACATCTACTGCATTGATAATTGAAGCCCCTTTGCGCAACTGAACATTTAAACCCGAGGTGCTTGCAAATGGAAAGCCGCCCTTAACAAATATTATCTGCAATTGATTGTTGGCAATCTTTTCGGGCAGCACTTTTTGAATGCCTTTGAATAGAATTAGCAAAGTGTCTTTTCTTACATAGCAATCCTTTTTGGTTGTAAGCACAGCCGTAAATAATCCTTTACCATAAACGTGTGTGGGGTTTGTTTGAACAGTTGTAGATTTTCCATTACCAAAATCAATGGATACAAATTGTCCATCAGTAATTCCTGAGCTGAAATAAACTTTGTTCTGCTCGCGTATGTAGCTAAAGTTAGTTTGAGGTATTGGCGGAGCAGTATCAACAAAACAAGTAAGAAATTGACCAGTGTAGGTTATTCCAAAGCAGCCGTAGCTTGCAGTGTAAGCTGGATTAGTATTGTTTGAACCAAAAGATTGCCCGGAGATATAGTATTTGTTACCTGCATTTGCCACGCCAAACGCTCGCCCTGTGCCAGAAGTAAGCCCGCCAACATTTGTGGCATAAAGGATGTTGCCTGTAGCATTATCAAACTGTGCGATAAACCCAGTGCCGAACTTAGAAAAAGCCAAGGGGAAATTTCCAAAAGTTGCATTGCCTGAATAGTGCCCTACCAAGGTTATTTTGCCCGAAGGATGCACCATGATGCTGTTTGTATTTATGTTTCCATCATCTTTCAACTCAGTTACCCATTCTACCGATTGCAAATCTGGATTCAACTTGGCAACAAAACCATCTACTCCACTTGGTGTAATATTTAAAGAGTGATTTAGCACCTGCCCTGTAACATCGTATGGTGCAGCAACATATACATAGCCTTGTGTATCGGTCGTTATCTGAATCGGATTACTATTATAGTGTGCTTGGCATAAATATTTTCCAGCAACCACATTACCTGCTGTATCAATTTTGAAAATGCCCACTTGATTGTAAGCCCCCGGAGGCGAGGTGATGCTGACACCACCCAATGTAACCGTGGTAACACCGTTTGACGTAAAATAACCCACTACATAGATGGTATCTTGATTACTGATGGTGATAGAAGTGATATCGAATCTGCCAACAGTGCCGGTGGGCGTAAGACTCCAAAGCATGTTGTTTGCAACATCAAATTTAGCAATGCTGCTGCTGTAATAGCCAGTGTTTGATGTATATAAAAAGCCATCTTTTGTGGCAATGGGTGTGTTTGCTTGCCAGTCTCCGGGTATGTTTGCTTTTGACACAAAATCAAGATTTTTATCAAATCGTATTACTGAACCTTTAGTAAGGTATAAAGTAGTGTCGGCAACCGTTGAATCGCCCACAAGGGTTACCTGTGTGCTAGCAAAGTAAGAAGATATGGACAGGATAACCTGCTCATTTACTTCATCATAAACAATCTTCTCAGGATCGAGATCTCCGCTTCCTGAAAAATTACGAAAATGCCTGTAGCCCATCACTTCGCCTGCGGGATTCCATTTAGTAATTAAAATATCAGGTTTGCTTGCTGCACCGCCATGATAAACCGTGTCGCTGCCCACAATTACGGGTTGTAAAAAATTAGTAACTGAGTAGATATTACCCTCATCATCGGTGGTAACGCAATAGCCTCCGAAGCTATTGTTGCCAGCGTAAGTAGTAGAAGGGGTAAACGAAACCCAGTCAAATAGTTGAGCAGAAGATTGTAAGGTAATTCCTGCAATTAGAAATAGAAGTGTGATTGCCTTTTTCATGATAAATAATTTTTACAAACAGAGCGATAAAAAATTGATTGTGGTATCCCTAATACTAGGGATGGGGATGGTGTGTTATCAGAAGAAAAAAATTTACAATTGATGCTTTGGAAATTCTACCAAGATAGTGGTGCCTGCCCTAAGTGTAGATTGAATTATTGTATTGCCTCCTATTTGTTTTCCGCGAGATTGCATGGTGTAAAATCCGTTATTTTTCTTTACTCCAATTATATCGAAACCTATGCCATTATCACTTATTTTCATACTGATTTTGTCATCTGCCATTTCTTCCACCAGCACATTAATGTGTGTGCATTTGCTGTGTTTCACACCATTGTTCACCGCTTCCTTAAAAATGAAATAGATGTTTTTGCGCTGCTCTAAGTTAAGTGTCAGCTCATCCAAATGGAAAGGGTAATGAAAATCTACTTCAATGTTCAAAGGCACTACCATCTCAAAGACAAAATTTTTCATGCGCATCATCAAATTGTTGAAACTGTCATTCTTAGAGTAAACAGCCCAAATAATATCGCTCATGGTTTCGTTAATCTCTTTACTCTTTTGGTTTATCTTTTCTAGCAGGCTAAGGCTTTTAACTGCATCCTTTCCGGCTTCTCGTATAGCCAAATCAGCGTACAAAGAAATGCTGCTCAAAGAACTCCCAATATCATCATGCAATTCTTTGGCAATTCTGTTGCGTTCAAAATTGCTTGCCAAAATTCTCTCTTCAATTTTGTCTTTTTCGTTTTGAAGGGAAAGAGCCTCTTTTTCCTGATGTAGCTCAAGTGTTTTAATGTTCTGCCCCTGAATAAATGCAAATACAGAGAATGCAATTACTATCAAAATAAAAACACTGATTGTAATGGTTGTTATTAAAGCTAGGCTGTTGAGTTTTGCTTCCGCTTCACGTTTTTGTCGAAGCGACTCCGATAATTCTAATCGCTTTTCATTTGCATAAAATCGCTCTAACATTTTTATCTGTTCATTATTGCGCTTTTCATCTGTTTCATATTTTAACTTATTCAGCAACACTTGGGCTTTGGAAGCCGTTTCAAAATCGTTTGACTGGATTAATAATTTTACGGCTTCATTTAAGAAATCAATCTTAGCAAACACGGTGAGTGAATTGGCTGATTCAATTTGATTAATTCCATGTTTTAGCAAATCAACACTTTGTTTTGCCTGTCCTTGGTTAATTAGAATTTCGGCTTCTAGCGATATAAAAAATGTTTTTACGTCAGCAATGTTTTTGTCTTGCGCAATTTGCTTGCCTAGCATGGCATAATAGGAAGCTGAATCGTAATTTTTTTGAAGCAAATGTGCTCGAGAAAGATTCCAATAATCAATGGCAACAGCTCTGTTGCGATGAAGTGTTGATGCTTCACCAAGTGAAACTCTTGCATATTTTATTGCTGAATCAATTTGCTGTAAGTGCATAAACACACCGCAAAGATTGGATGCCGCATGAAAGCGATACGATAAGTTTTCGTTAGCATGATTGAAAGGTAATTTTTGAAAAGATGAGCGCAGCATTGTCTCCGCATCTGCATATTGATTCAAATTACTCATTAGCAAACCAATAAGGTTTTGAATACTACCAACGAGTGTATCATTTCTTAATGCTTCAGCATATTTAAGCGCGCGAAAAGCACTGTTCAATGCTGGGCTAAAAAGCGAATTGTAATATAATATCTCACTCTCCAAAGCATATAAATAGTACTTGCCCTCGGTGTATTCTGTGCTATCAGCAAAATTTAATGCCGTGGTTACAATGATAGATGCCGAATCATATTTTTCGTTCGACATTAGCGAAGAAACTTTTTCTACATACGCATCAACTAGTAGCTTATTGGATAATAAAGATTGTTCAACATCCTTCTTCCGCGAAGTTGAAGCCGTAAATATTATTACCGATAAAAATAAAAGTAAATACAGCCGCACTTGATATATACTAAATGGTACGCATGAAAATAGAAAAGGAAATGTGCAAACGCCAACGAAATGTTACTTAGCCACAATTTTTTCGTGTAGTGCTTTTGAAACCGCTTCGCTTACAGAATGGACATGAAGTTTTTCGTAAATTTTTTTGACGTGTGAATTTACTGTGTGATAGCTGATATTGCTTCGTTCAGCTATCATTTTATAACTTAACCCATTCACCAAATGCTGAAGAATAATTTTCTCTTTTTCTGTAAGTTGGTAATCGGTGGTTGATACAAGCGATTGCTGGCGAAAATGTTGTAACACCTTGGCTGCAATACTTGGTGTCATAGGCGAGCCCCCCTCAATCACATCTCTTATTGCTTCAATTATTTTTTCAGATGGCGTACGTTTTAATATGTAACCCGATGCGCCATTCAATATTGCTTGAAACACATTTTCATCATCATCAAAAACTGTTTGCATAATCACCTTCACATGCTGAAAGTTCTGCTTGATAAGTTTTACTCCTTGCAAGCCGTCAACATTTGGCATTTGAATGTCCATCAAAACAACATCAGGTTGAAATTTTCTTGTTTCGTTGACTACCTCGCTACAGTCTGGAAAAGAACCTGCCACATGAAAATCAGGATAAGATTCTAACAACATGGTTAAACTCTCTCTCCTGTCGGCATTGTCATCATAAATCAATATGCTAGCTATCATTTAATTGCAAATAACAACAACAAAATTAAATCTGAGTATCACTAATACTAGTGATAGGCATGTGAATGAAAATAATCTGCTGAGTTGTATCAAAGGTAATTACGCTTTGCTTATCCAACGATTGAATATGCTTACGCAATGCCTGTTCAAAGTTGTAATCGGTATCGGTTGATTTAGAAACGATTCCTTTTATATGTATTTCAACTGTAAGTGTTGCCTGTTGGTGATTAAGCAAAACAGCAACTTCATTTGGTTTAAAATTATTTGCAGTCATTCTTATTGCCGTTTTCAAAGCACTGAAAAGTAATTTTAATCCCTGCGTATGTAAAAGCATTTCATTTGAAAAAGAGCGAATGGAAAAATTAATGCCAACTGGCTCCAACTCTTCTTTTGCAAACTGCTCACATTTCAATATAATATCACTCAAATGTTGGTTCTTAGGGTTCAATGCCCACACTAAATCTAAAACTGTATTATTTATCCGCTCGGCACTTTCTGAAATTTTATTACCAATCAACTCCAATTGGTCTGGGCTTTCTCGTATCTTTTTCTTTAGCAGCGAAGAGTAAATAGAAATAGCACTAAGCGATGCGCTAAGGTCATTATGAAAATCGCTTGCAATTTCATTGCGCATATTATTTAACCGCAATTCTAAGTCAAGATTCTTTTTAGCCTGCAAAAGCAAATCCTGTTGCATTTTGCTACGCTCAATTTCAATAAATTTTGCTTTGTGCGAAAGCCCTGTAGTGAAAGCCAACAATTCAATTACAAAGCCGATATTTAGCGGAAGCAACACATCTATATTCATATAATTGTTGGTATTAAAGTGCATCAACAGTACAGTACCCATCGACCCTAAATTCAATGCAATAGCTCCTGCTATCAAATAGTTAACCATTGCTGTTCTTTTTGCAAATAGTATAATGCCAAAACAAATTGTGGTAATAAAAAGCAATGCTGAAATTGTCCAAAATACATACTCGCTGATGTTTCTATTTAGTTCAGCAATTTCCCAACAGAGTTCAAATGCAACGTACCCTAGCACAAGCAGTTCCATTTTTTTTATCAAGCCACTTAATCGGGGATTCAATTTTTCAATATCTGCAAAATAGCGCGCAAACCGATAGTATAGAAAGTAGCCAAATAATGGCAGGCATCGGTCTAAATGTAATTCTGCTTTTGGATAAAATGCTGTAATGAAATTAAGTTCAAGTGATGCATCATATTTTATAAAAACATACAGACAAATAGTGAAAATGTATCCCAAGTAATACAAATACTCTATCTTCTTTAATTGGAAATATTGTAGTGAAATGTATGCCAATTGAAACATGGTAATTCCCATGAAGCCGTAAAAGAAAAGTAACGAATTGTTCATCGGCAAAATTGAATTCAATAGGAGAAAACCCATTTCATCTCCAATACTATTAAATATTTAGATGGAATATGATTTTTAGAAATTTACTAAAACTTGGAGATATTAGATTGAATCATTCTGTAAATGCGCTACTCAGCTTTTCAATTCTAATGGGTAGCTATTAACTAAATACCAAAGTAGTACTGAATTTTTATCCCGCCATTAAATAGGTGTTCACCGATGGGTGTATCTGGTGAAAGATTCAGCGCACCAAACTTAAAACTGGGTGACACTTTCAAGTTCATTCGGCTATTGATTTTGTAATCTATTCCCGCTTCTAAAATTGGAATCAGGTTTACAAGTTTGATGTTAGCATAACCCTTATTTGTGCTTTTGCCATTTTTAGGCTCATAACCCTTTATGATATCAGTATTGGTGTTACTCACCAAAAAGTTGACTGCCAATCCTGCTCCTGCAAAAAATCTAACCTTTCCTTTTCCAACCGTAAAATTCACCGTTAATGGTATGCCTATGTAATGGTAGTCGTAAACCAGTTTAACCAGTGCGATTGAATCTCCTGTATTGATATTAGGGTTGTTATGGCTTCCCGTCCATTGACTCCCAAAATTCACTTCCCGCCACTTGATTTGATAACCCATGTTCATGTACCAAATTCCAGCTTCAATACCCACAAACGATTTAATATTTATCAGTGTATTCACGCCAACGGTGTACCCAAACTTTGGTATTTCTTGGTTTTTAACTTCCTTAATAATTAGGTTGGTAATTGCATCATTGTTCTTTTTTGTTACAACTCTATATGCAACATCTGGCGAAAAATGCACGCCAATCATTACACGTTTAAATGGCTTCTCTTCTTTTGGCTTTTCTTCTGCAAATAACTGAAATGAGCTTAGGGCAATTATCAGCATCAGAACTTGCTTTGGTTGAAATTTGATAAGCATAAGGATGGTAAAAAATTTAGTGATGCAATAACGTTAATCCTAACGGTTTATTACTTCACCAAAACTACACATATAAAATGGAATGATGGAAGAGTGGAATGATGGAATGATGGAA
>CAZKHZ010000095.1:12091-13959 GCA_964552715.1 uncultured Chitinophagaceae bacterium
TGGAATGATGGAGGAGTGGAATATTGGAAAGATAACGCATGTCTCTCACCTATTATTCCACCATTCCAATTCCTTTCAAGCTATCCTTCCTGCTCGCTCAACCATCTTTCTGACTCCAAAGCTGCCATGCAGCCTGTGCCTGCGGCTGTTACAGCCTGTCGGTAAATTTTATCTTGCAAATCGCCACAGGCAAACACACCTTCAACATTTGTTTTGGCAGTGCCCGGCACGGTAGTAACATAACCTTGGTCATCAGTAGTGATATAATCTTTAAACACACCAGAGTTTGGCTGATGCCCAATGGCAACAAAAAATCCTTTCACAGGTATCTCAGTTAGCTCGCCAGTTTGGTTGTTTTTCAAGCGAACTGCTTCAACTACTGTCTCGCCAAGCACTTCATCGGTTTCGGAGTTCCAGTAAACTTTGATGTTTGGTGTTTTTAATACACGGTCTTGCATGATTTTAGAAGCGCGCATCTCGCCTCTGCGCACTACCATGTGTACGGTGGTGCAAAGTTTAGAAAGGTAGATTGCCTCTTCGCAGGCAGTGTCGCCTGCGCCTACAATTGCCACTTCACTATTGCGATAAAAAAAGCCATCGCAAACCGCGCAGGCACTCACCCCGCTGCCGTTCAGTCTTTGCTCGCTGGGCAAGCCAAGCCATTTAGCTTCGGCACCTGTGGCAAGAATCACCGAATCGGCTTCAATCAATTTTTCGCCATCTATCCAAACCTTTTTTGGCGAAACAGAGAAGTCAACTTTTGTTGCTATACCAAAACGAATGTCTGTGCCGAATCGTTCGGCTTGCAAACGAAAATCTTCCATCATCTCGGGTCCCAAAATTCCTTTAGGATAGCCTGGATAATTTTCTACATCGGTAGTATTCATCAATTGTCCGCCTTGAATCAGACCTGTGTACATCAATGGTTTTAAACCTGCACGTGCTGCATAAATAGCCGCTGTGTAGCCAGCAGGTCCCGAGCCGATAATAAGGCAATGAACGTGTTCTGAAGTGCTCATGGATATATTTTGTTACTTGTTTTAAATTTTAAGAAGCCGCAAGATTACAATTACATTGTGTGTAAAACCGTAAATAATTGTAAAGAGGGTGTGTATAGTTTTTTAAAACAAAAAAGGGATGCAGTTGCCTGCATCCCCTTACCAGTGGGCTTATAGTGAAAAGAATTACTGAATAGTTACTTTAACTCTGGAAGAACCTTTATTGTTCTGTGCTTCTAAAACATAAACTCCCGTAGCAAGCGAACTAACATCCATAGAAATTATCTGGTTGCCCGCAGGTGATATGTTGTCAATGCCTTTAACTTTTTGACCTATTGCGTTGAACAGTTTCAATGAAACTTTTTCTTCATTGCTGTTCAACACAATATTCAAATTGTCGGAAGCCGGAATTGGATACACGCCATTGATACGAATGCTACCTGAGTTTTCAATACCTAAACATGGATCAACAAAAATGGTGATGGAAGCGGCTGCAACACAACCATCGCTTGACTTTGCAGTTACAGTATAAGTGGTGGTTAATGAAGGTCTGGCAATTGGGTTATGGCAGTTGCCACACGACAAACCAATAGGCGGAACCCAACCATAGCTTTCATATTTATCACCAACCTCAATTTGCACTCTTTGTTCTTTGCAGATAGTAGTGTCTTTACCAATGGAGAGCTGTCTGGTACTGTCCACATTTACCACTACGGTGTCAGAAAAAATATTGCCTGCCACATCCACTACTTGCACATAATAAGTTCCAGGACCGAAGAATGTGTTGATAGAATCGCGCAATCCATCATTCCATAAATATGATTTGTATCCGATACCTGCTTTAAGCGTTACAACTCCCGAAACGCAAAA
>CAZKHZ010000096.1:0-13782 GCA_964552715.1 uncultured Chitinophagaceae bacterium
GTTTCAATGTAGTAATTGGCTTTACCGAAACACTTCATCTTAGATTTTATACACACAAAAAGTGCGAAGCTGAAGACTCCGCACCTGTACTAAAAAGCAAAATGAAAAAGCTTTTATATGGCTTCTGCTATTTAGGCAACAACACATCACCTATAACATGAATCACACCGTTAGATGTTTTAATGGTGGCCAAAATTTCTGAGCCGTTTACCAAGGTCTTTTCACCATCTTTAGAAATCTTCACCTTGCCACCAAATACCATATCATATTCAGCTCCATCTTGCAGCAAAACTCCAGAAATTACACCTACATAAGTGTGGTAACCAAGAATGTTTTCCAAGTCGCCTTTCTTTTCTGGCTTTAGCAAGCCTTCTACCGTGCCTGCTGGCAATTTATCGAAGGCAGCATTGGTAGGTGCAAAAACAGTAAATGGTCCGGCATTGCTCAGTGCATCTGCTAAACCTGCGGCTTTTACCGCTGTTACTAATGTAGTATGGTCTTTGCTGCCCGATGCTACCTGCACAATATTCGGATTAGAAACATCATCCTGCACACCCGACTGCCCAACAGTCTCAGTTGAATTTTCGGAACTTGTAGTAGTTTGGCTTGCACCATCGCCACCCGAATTGCAGGAAGAAATGAGCAATACACCTGCGGCAAAAATTAATAGATAAATGAATTTCATGTTTGTTGAATTTTCGTCAAAAATACTTGCCAATTAAGGCTGCTGTTATGACTGCAATCACAAACCCCTGCATTTCCTTGTGATATTTGTCAGTAGCTGAGCTGCAAGTAAAATCAACAACGAAAGCCACATCCAAATGGAAACCCCAAAAAGTATTTCATTTATATATGGAACCATAGTATAGCTAAAAGATGCAATACCCTGCACCGCCAAAACCAGTTCGTTTGCAAACACGCCAACCACAAAAAGCAATATGCCGAAAATGCTCAGTTTATTGTTTTTTATTAATCCTAAACCGTAAGCGTGGGTAATTAGAAACAGGCTTGTAACAGCCAGCAATACCAGATGCAGATAAGCAATTACAATAGGGCGAAATCCAAATGCGAGTTTGCTTACTGCCGGAATGGTAGACCCCAATTGCAGGGTTATTTTTATGGTAGCTGCAAAAGCTACAATTGCTAACAGCAGCTTCATCAGCCAGTCAGCTCCACTACTTTCAATCATCGAATCATTTTTTATCGAAAGCAACAAACTTACCCATCCCCAAAACTGAGCAATAGCAGCAATAGATATCAGCACAATAAGCCACACAGGCAACTCCAACCACAGCACCGATAACCCGTATGCCGGAATGCAACTTACCACAAACAACCGAAACACTTTTGGCAAACCATCATAAGCAGGGTTCAGCCGATGCAGGTAGCTATGCAGCAAACCCATGCAAGCAAAAAAGAACCATCCGTTGTATTGAAAATGCAGATACCAATACACCGATGCCAAGTAGCTGTGCTGCTCAAGGTTTTTGGTAGCCATCATGTACACCAAGCTTGCTGTGCCAAACGATGAAATCACATTAAATATGAGCGCAGCGCGAAACCAGTTTTTTATCCCCACTTGCTTGCTCCGGTTCACATCGCTGAGGTAGAAAAAAACAAATACAAACGAAAGCAACAGACTCATCGAAGAAAGCGAAATGGAATAAAGTCCATAGCCTTGAATGGCAAATGACACCAACATGCCAATGGCACAAAATAGATTGCCGGCAAGCAGCAGATGATAAGCTCTTAGCCGCTGCGCACTAAGCAGCGGTTGCAGATATAAAACCATCAAAGCCATTATTATTTGTGAAATCCATCCAGCAAACGCAAAATAAGAATGGGCGTGTTGAATATTCTTTTGGTCGAAGTAGGGAAACGAAAAGCCAATCTTATAGCGCATCAAAACGCCAATGCAAGCCACCACGAACAAGTTGGCAATAGAAAGTCGAACCCAAAAGGAAGCATTGAAATCCTTCATATTTAATAATGCAGTTTGCGATTAATGATGTCAACCCTACCACAATCCTTTATTTTGGTAAGCGTGCGTATTACTGTTTCCACCCGGAGCCCCGTAAAATTTGCAATTTCTTGACGTGTAAATTCCACCTCTTGCTTTTCAGCTCCGTGACCATTTTTTCTTTTTTGGGCATCCAAAAATGCAAGTATCTTATCCTCTGGCGAATGGTTGATTATCTCCCGCAACGTTATTGCCCTATTAAACGCCCTTCGCGCCATCAAGCACAAAAACGCCTTTTGCAATGCAGGCGAAGATTCTATAATCTTCAAAAAGTTCTCTTTCGACACTTTCATTACCGTAGCATCCTTTATCACTTTTGATGACGCAGGATATACCTCATCAATAAATAATGGAGGCTCGCCAAAACTATCACCAGCTAAAAACACACCTTGTATAAACTCTCTGCCCTCAGTATTTAGATTAAACATCTTTACTGAGCCTTCAATAATTTGATAGTAGCAACGAGCAACATCACCCTCGTTAAATATCAACTCATTCTTTTTATAAAACTTTGATGTGCCACCCCAAGCAGTAAGTGTGTCAAAATCTATTATCACTTTATTGTCTATTGTTAATCAGGTCGATAAATATTTACCTGCCACAAATAAAACCAAGGAACATATCCCTAAGTTATGATTCAACTCATAAGCCCAAGCCATACATCAGGTAGTTTAAAATGATGGATGGCTTTCAATTATTTTTTCACTTGTGTATTTCAAAAAGCTCTTTAATCTTACATCTTGAAAGCTATGGATTTTGACGAAGAAATATTGCGCCTTTTAGGTAACGACCTAAAATCTTGCAGAGAATATCTGCGGCAGGTGTCAAGTGCTATGCGCAAAGGTGAAGTGAGTAAGTACCCCATTTTTGTTGCCTACGATGAAGATGTAGATTTAGGTGTGCCCATCATTCACAAAGCCGAGTTAGATTTAAACTGGAACTTTAGCGCATCACACTTAGAGGATTTTGTAAACCGAAATATAGTATTGCAGCATAAGATTGAAGATTTCAAAAAAGCCTATCGCGACCCATCTCATTTTATGTGTATCTTTTTAGTGAGTGAAGACAATGGTCACTTTGTTTTTATACCATTTGAGCAGCGCGAGCAAATAGCTCCCAACAGCCATCCGGAATTGAATTAGTTTTTGATAAGGTTTACTTAGGTACAACAATAGTATAATACTGGCTAGCAAATCCAGCCCACACACCAAGCCCTCCGTTGATATTGCTTTTAACTACAATAGGAGACGAAAAAGGACTTCCGCCACCGTCATTTTCTAGGGTAAAGTAAAAGTCATAAGAGCGGCTGTCTATGTTTGACCACTTAATGGTTACCGTGTCTCCCTTTTCAAATAAAGAATACACCTCGGGTTCTATTTGCGCACCTTTTTTATAGCCGCGCTCAATAGGCAGTGCAATAGTTAAGCCTATAAAAAGTTTATCATCCCACACCGATTGTGAGCCGGGCAAGTAGTAAGGCTCGCTGTTGCGTTTGGTCCAGTAGCGCACAAAGTTACCAAAGGTGCTTGGCACAGTAAGGTTGTTGTAAACCGCCACAAACTTATCATCGGCAGGTGCATTAGGGCGCGGACGAACAGTTAAAGAATCAATGCCCACTGCTTTAGGAATAGTAGTGTAAGAAGTAAGCACCTTATCTTTCGCTTCAATACGCAAATCGTAACGGGTATTTTCTTTACCCACAAACGAGCAACTGCCACCAAGTAGGCAATTGATTAAATCGGGAATGGAGTAAATGCAAACATTTGGAATGGGCAAAGCAGAATCGGCACTAAAGCCGAAGTTTTGTAGCAGTTGTTTTTTCTGCTGATCTGTAGCTGGCAAATCATTCAAACAAAACTCTACAAGTTGAATGGTATCGTTTCCGGTGGTGATGGTTATTTTTGCATCGCGCACAAAGTATGCACCAAGGTCATTTAGATTTATATTATCAAAAAAGCCCTGAGAGTTTGTAAGCAAAATAAGCGGAGGTCTATCTATTTCAATAGTGCCTTCTACTGTAATCTGCTGACTTTCTTTCGGAATTTCAATATCTATATTTTTTGTGCATGAAGTGGTGGCAATTGTTGTAATGAAAATGAAGATTGCAAGTGCAATGTACTTGCTAAGCGGGCAAAGGACGAAGGACGAAGGACGAAAGACCAATGTAAGCCACTGCGTTCTGTACGCTGATTTCTGATTGCTGTTCTCTGCTCTCATTTTCATCTTTTTTTCTTCTTCTTTAAATCAGTAAAACCAAACTTGAAATTCCATGTGATGGAGGGCAAAATAGGGAAAAGCGAAACCTGCCTGGCGCGGAACTTAAAGTCAGGGTCTTGCACACCACCATCCTGCACTTTACCTTCCACATCGCCACTTGGGTCAATGTATAGAAAGTAAGGGTTGAGGCGGTTGTAGGCATTGTAAACACTCACTGTAATATCAGAATAATAGTTGCGCTTGTGCGGAATGATGTATGTAAAACCAAGGTCTAAGCGATGGTAGGCTGGAAGCTGATACCAGTTTCTTTTACCATATACAAAACGCGGCTCGCCCTCGAACAAATAAAACGATGTAGGCAGCGTAGTGCGCTGACCCGAAGAAAACACAAAGGTTGCGCTCACCTTCCATCGCTTACTTATTTCATACATCGCCACAATGCTGAGGTCGTGCCTGCGGTCGTAGCGCGCAAGAAAGGTTTCGCCATTATTAATTTCAGGAAATTTGCGCCAAGTCCAAGCTAAGGTGTAGC
This sequence comes from uncultured Chitinophagaceae bacterium, assembly GCA_964552715.1. Taxonomy (GTDB): domain Bacteria; phylum Bacteroidota; class Bacteroidia; order Chitinophagales; family LD1; genus UBA7692. Next base: position 4,770 of record CAZKHZ010000096.1, read on the forward strand.
CCACCCATCCCGTAAATTTGCCTAAAGCCTTTTTTACAAAAAACTCAGCACCTGTGCTGTAGCCTCTACCAAAGGTAAACAGGTCTTCCACATCCACCGTAATTTGCCCTACCGCACTTTCGCCATACTCAATTTGATTGCGCATGTCTTTGTAATAAATCTCCACAGATGTTTCAAACATATCATCCTTAAAATTGTGGAAGTAACCCAGTGCATATTGAATACCAATTTGAGGTTTCACTTTCAAACTGCTTGGCACCCACAGGTCAATAGGCAGGGTAGTGTTGGACTGCGACACCAAATGCACATACTGATTGTTTACCGAAAAACCTAACTTAATACTGTTGCTTGCACCCAGTTTAAAGCGGGCACTTAGGCGCGGTTCCAAACCCCAGTAGGTCTTGATGTTTTCATTTGCTTTGAAATTGAGCGTATCAACGGCTGCTCCTCTTCCATCAAAAACAGTTTTAGAAAACGGACCCACAAAGTTGAACATCGAAGCGCGCAAACCAATATTGATTTTTAACCAACGCGTAGCATCAAAATCATCCGAAAAATAGATAGCCGTTTCATGCGCATGCTTAGCTTCTTTATTGGTGTTATTAAAGTCCACACCGCCTGCATTGCCGCTGGCGCGATAGGGCGTAAATATGTGATAGTTGTATTGCGCACCAAACTGCATAAAGTGCCCGATGATGGGCGAGTAATCAAAATCTAACTTGCCCGTAAACTCGCGCACATTGCTGTTTATTCTAAAGTTAATATCCTGAAAGTTGGTGTTTGCCGTAAACTCAAAATCGTTGTAGCAAAACGTTGCGTTGCCAAAAAGCTTACCACTATACAAGTGATTCCATCTGGCAGTAATTGTGCGATTGCCCCACGGAAAGTTGAAGCCAAAAGCCCCACCAGGAGCAGTAAAGTTGAACACATCGCGCCCAAAGTATCCGCTTATATACACGCGGTCTTTGTCGCTGATGCGCCAGTTTAATTTTGCATTAAGGTCATAGAAATAATAACCGTTGCCCGCCCAACGACCTTTGTCAATGCTTTTAAGTATAGGGTTGGTAATCGCATCAATATAAGTTCTGCGACCCGACACAATAAACGAAGCCTTGTCTTTAACAATAGGACCCTGCAAGGTAAGGCGCGAGGCAATCAAACCGATGCCACCTTCGGCTTCGTATTTTTTCATGTTGCCTTCCTTCATACCCACATCCACCACGGAGGAAATTCTGCCTCCGTATTTTGCAGGCATGCCCCCTTTTATCACCGTAGTATTTTTAATAGCATCACCATTAAACACCGAAAAGAAACCAAACAAATGCCCTGTATTATACACTACCGCCTCATCCAGCAACACAAGGTTTTGGTCGGGACCGCCACCGCGCACATAAAAACCGCTGTTGCCCTCCCCTGCTCCCGCAATGCCGGGCAGCAACTGGAGGGTCTTCAAAATATCTATCTCCCCCATCAGCGCAGGAATGGCTTTTGCCTGCTCTATTTTAATCTCCATCCTACCCATCTGTGTGCTTTCCACATTGGCTTTGCGTTCGGCATTTATTACTATCTCTTCCGTAACAATCGCGTTAGATGTAAGGGCAAAATTCATCCGCACCTCCTTATCCAATATCACTTGATGCACCTGCGCTTTGTAGCCAAGATAGGCTACCTTTAAAGTATAAGAACCCGCAGGTAGTGTGATGCTAAAAAAACCGTATTCGTTACTTGCTGCACCTTTGCCCAACTCCACTATATAAATAGTAGCACCTAGCATAGACTCGCCACTGGTAGAATCTTTCATATAGCCCGAAAGCGTAAACTTCTGCTCAGCTTTTTGTGCGTGTATGGATAGAGAGAAAAGAAAAAAAGAAAAAAGAAAAAAGCAGGATGCAAAATTTCTTCCCTCTGCTGGCTGTTTTCTTTGTTCTGTTTCAGTAAAAAATTTCATGGTGTTTTTTGCGCTGCGCGAAAATAGTTTCTAAATCGAAAGCAAAGTGTGAAAAACAAGGTTAGGTAAGAAAAGTTGCGAAATGGGATTTGAGGAGGTTTGAGCTATAAACTGTTAGGTTTTAGAAATTAGATAATAGAAAAGAGAAGGAAGCGTTTAAGATTGAGCTATAAGCTGTTAGGTTTTAGAAATTAGATAATAGCAATGAAAAGGGAGCGGAGGAAGAGAAGTATTCAAGCGTTTGGTTATGGAAGTGGAGCTTTTGAAAATGAAAATGGAGTGATGAAGTGTGGATGTTAGATTCAAGAGCCGTTAAACAAGAATGTAGGTTGGGAGTGTTGAATTGTAAAATTGGAGCATTACAAAATGATAGTGGAGGGGTGAAAGATTAATATGGAGCGAAGAAGTGTGGAATGCAAGTTTGTATTCTTCATTTGTATTGACACAAAAACTCTGTCTTGAGGATAGAAGTGAATATCGTTTTTGGGGCGGGGTTTGTTGAAAAAAATTAGAGGGCTTCACACCCTCTTACCCCCGCAAGCGGGGAAGAAACAGCCGCACCAGCAAAAAGATAGCAACCCCGAACTTTTGTGATAAACTCCTTGCCCTCAAGGCACAAGGGGCACGCCATGATGAAGATTAGCCTAAAATTAGTTCTCCAAAATGTCAGCCCTGCTTTTAGGTCGCCTTTCAAGATGCCACTTAAAGTCCTTTAGTGTGTAATCATCCTTAGGCAATAGCTTAATGGGTGTGAACACCGCCTCGGGCTTTTTCTCGAAAGTAATTTTACGCATTTTCTTGTCGGCAAAATACAACCATATAATGGCGCTCTTAGCCTTGTTTGCGCCCATTATTTTACCATTATCTTCTTTACCAAAATAAAGGCTTTCGGCATTTTGCACCACCTTCACTTTGCGCAGCTCGCTATCAATAAAATACCCAAAAATGTTCTTGCCTTTTATCTGATCGTAAAACGGAATAGCAGAGGGCGAAACAATAAAGCCGTTGCGCATCATCTTCAATTCATCAGGCTTTTTGTTCTTTACGGATAAAAAAATAGTGTCGGCAGTCATTTGTATGTTGTCGTTCCAAATCACAGGCTTTTGATGAAAGCGAAACGTAGAATCTTCAAACGAATAATACAGTGAATCGCACACACCCTGCATACCTTTCATAAACATGCGCACCTTGTGATAGGCATAAAAAATGCGCGTGCTATCGCGCTCCGATTTGGTCATGCTTTTAAGGGTATCGGCAGTTAAAAACAGCGAATCGTTCTCAAGTTTATAAATCAACACCGGATGGTCGGTTGCTTTGATGTATTGTTGATTTTCAAAGTACTCTCCTTTGTTGCCGGTGATGGAAACCTCCATGGAACTATCGCGCCATTCAAACGCCTTTAAGCATCTGCCATAACCCCTAAACCGCTCGTAATAAAGGCTATCGGTAAAAAGTGTTTGTGGCGAATTGTTGACCACAGTACCCTTGCCAAACGAAGCCACATCGCTTTTGCTATCGTACCAACCCGACTGACAATTGATGGCACTTTCTTTATTGATAATAGTGGTGTTGCCAAAGAAATATGCCACATCGGTTTTGAGGTTATAGTGCAGCGTGTCGGATACCAAGTTGTAGTTTGAGTCAACAATTTCAACATTGTTGCGAAAGTGAACCATGTCTGTAGCCGAATAGAAATAACCTTTCTGGCTGGTGATGGTGGTGTTGTTGCGCAAAACTTTTCCACCCGAAACATAATAGGAGGTTTTGGTAGCCGAATTGTAGATAAGTTCGTTTGAAAGCAAGGTCATGTTAGGCGTTTTGAGCCGCACATTGCGCAACAACCTTGCAGTTTTGTTATTGCCCGTGTAATACAACACATCGCTGTAGGCATCAATAGTATCTTGCCGAATATGTACATGACCAAAGGCGTCCACTGCATTTTCATCGCGTTGAATTTTTGCACTGTCGCAAAACATCAGCACATCATCTTGCTTCAATTGTACATCGCCAGAAAGCAGCGTGTAACGCTTGCCGCCCATCTCTGTATATTTCAAAAAATCGGCATGAATAATTTGCACCTCCTTGGTAGAATCTTGCGCTCGCAAATCTGCAACCAACAACGCTGCAACAACAAACAATAAAACACGAATTATCATCATGGAAATCAAGTCAGAAATTCTGCTGAATCTTGCAGGCAATCCAATTGGCTTGCAACATAAATAAAATGTACTGCTGAAAAGTTATTTTGAGGAACCAAGATTGACATCCTTACTAAAATCAAATGGCAACTCCCTTCGCAAAACGCAATATGCCTTAAACTTAATATTGCCCGAAAAGCCAAGGCGAACAACCTTGCCTTTAATCACATCTAAAATACTGTTGAGGTTATTCATGATGTTGTTATCAAGTTTGAAATCAAGTTTCACAGGCACTTTAAACTCCTGTTTGCCGCGCACCTTTATATCCACCTCCTCACCTATTGTTGCCACCACCTTGTTGTTCATGGTAACATTTGCCGCCAGATTCTGCACCTTGAACCGCACCCGATTAGGATTGTACAACACCACATCCGTACCCAAACTAAAGTTCAATCCATCTCTATCTAACCTATAATTTTCTACACGCCTATACTCTGGCTGCTGAATGCTGCACGAACTAATAGAAACAACAAATATGAGTGGTATAAAATGTAAATATTGGCTGCTTCTCATTAATTGTTCTCCCGTCTCTCGTCCCTACTTTCCCACCTGCTCTTTCAAATACTCATTCACATCCTTATTCAAACCCGGCACCTGCGGCAAAGGGAATTCCTGCCCGTCAAAAAACACTCTGAGTTTGAATTTGTAAGGCATTAATAACCACATAGCAGCAACTGTTATATTATGTTTTCCTTTTTTGATGTGTTCCTTTTGTTTTTCCAAGCGCATACGCATCAATTCACTTAAAGCAGGCTTAACACTTCCATAAGCCGCAGCATCTTTATAATGCTTCCAAGTGTTGATACCATTTACTTTTATATCATCAAATGCAACATTGTAATCCATCAGATAACAACGCGGCAAAATCAATTCCACCTCATCACCATTTCTATCCTTTTTAAAATTCTTAGCCTCTAAGTCCATACCGTAATTAGCGCGATAAGGAATTGTAAGCACCACATCATTTACACTGCCTTTATAGAAATTGTACAACGCGGCATCCTCCTCAGGCGAAAGAGCAATCGTCATCACACTATCCACTTCCGTTTGCGCATTGCTGATGATAAGTTTGAAAAGCGGATAATTGGCAAGCAGACCATCGCGTACCTTACCTGCACCGCTATACATTCCAAAAACAAAGGCACCAGCTACTGCCGCTACCACCACTATTGCTATCAAAAAACCTTTGAGATTAAATTTCATGTTACTGCTTTTGCCGCAATTATAATGCTAAATTCAATTCAACTTCATTTCAAAACAAAACGCAACATTCAATAAAAACAAAACCGTCTTGCAAGTTTCCCTGCAAGACGGCTAACACTAAAACCACTATGAACCTGCGTGCACCCCTACACGCAAGCAAAACGAAGTTGCAAAAACTTTTAAAAACAACAAAGTTTTTTCTAAATAAATTTAACTCAACCTGCTCCTTATTCCCTTTTCTTCGCTTCCTCCCACCACACGTCCATCTCCTCCAGTGTCATATTACTCAACTCCTTTCCTTCTGCCAAAGCCTTCTGCTCCATAAATTGAAAGCGGTGAATAAACTTAGCGTTCGTCTTTTCTAAGGCAGCCTCGGGGTTCACATTAATAAAGCGCGCATAATTCACCAGCGAAAAAAGCACGTCCCCAAACTCCTTCTCTATCTCCACCTTGTCATTTCTATCTACCACCTCTCTCAGCTCCTCCATCTCCTCTTTTACCTTCTCCCACACTTGGTCTTTATTCTCCCAGTCAAAACCAATCGTCCGCACCTTGTCTTGTATCCGCTGCGCCTTGGGCAATGCCGGCAACGATTTTGGCACACCCTGCAACACACTTTTTTTGCCCTCTTTCAACTTCAGCTTCTCCCAGTTCATCTTCACATCATCCTCGTTTTGCACTTTTACATCTCCATAGATATGCGGATGCCGATGAATCAACTTGTCGCACAAATCATTAATCACCCCTGCCACATCAAAAGCCCCCTGTTCCTCCCCTATCTTTGAGTAAAAAATAATATGCAAAAGTATGTCTCCCAATTCCTCTTTCACATCTTTCATATTGTTTGAAGCAATCGCCTCATTCAGCTCATATACTTCCTCAATAGTCAGCGGTCTTAGCGTCTCCATCGTTTGTTTCATATCCCATGGACATTGCGCTCGCAATTCGTTCATTATATTCAATATCCGTTCAAAGGCTTTCAGTTTTTCATTCATGATTTTTGTTCTCTTTGCTGCGCAAAATACTTTCTATGAAGAAGATTATCGAATGTGTTCCAAATTTTAGTGAAGGCAGAGATGTAAACATCATAAAACAAATCACCGATGCTATTGAAAATGTAGCAGGTGCAAAACTGCTTCATGTGGATATGGGCGCAGCTACAAACCGCACAGTGGTAACCTTTGCAGCAGATGAAAACACTATTGTAGAAGCAGCCTTTCAAGCAATAAAAAAAGCATCTGCATTAATTGATATGCGCAAACATCATGGCGAGCATCCTCGATCGGGTGCAATAGATGTTTGCCCCTTTATTCCTATTGCAAATGCGAGCATCGAAGACTGTATTGCATGCGCAAAAAAGTTGGGCAAGCGCGTAGCCGAAGAATTAGACATCCCCGTTTATCTCTATGAATATGCAGCCACTGCAAACCATCGCACAAACCTTGCGCACATTCGAGCTGGAGAATACGAAGGCATTAAAGACAAAATAAAACTGCCTGAGTGGCAACCCGATTACGGCAATGCAACATTCAACGAACGCAGCGGCAATCTCATTGCAGGCGCGCGAAATATTTTAATAGCCTATAACGCAAACTTAAACACCACCTCCGTTCGCAGAGCTAACTCAGTTGCTTTTGACATTCGTGAACAAGGAAGAAAAATAAAAGATGAAGCTGGCATCGAAACCCAACAACCTGGCTGGTGCAAATCAGTAAAAGCCATTGGTTGGTTTATTGAAGAGTATGGTTTAGCCCAAGTCTCCATGAACCTCACCAACATCAACCACACGCCAATTCACATAGCCTTTGATGCTTGCGTAAAAAGCGCGTACCAAAGAGGAATGCGCGTAACTGGCTCAGAACTTATCGGTTTAATTCCTTTGCAATCTATGTTGGATGCAGGAAAATACTTTTTAGAAAAACAACAACGCAGCACAGGCGTGGGCGATGAAGAACTTATTCGCATAGCCATCAAAAGCATGGGCTTAGATGAATTAGCACCCTTTGAACCACGCAAGCGAATCATCGAATATGTTTTAGAAGCTGTTTTGGCAAACGCTTTAGTAAACAAAACACTCACCGAATTTGCCAACGAAACCGCTAGCGAAAGCCCCGCCCCCGGGGGAGGCTCTGTTGCGGCATACATTGGCGCACTCGGTATAAGTCTTGGCACAATGGTAGCTAATCTCTCCGCACACAAAAAAGGTTGGGATAATCGTTGGAAAGAATTTAGCGACTGGGCACAAAAAGGGCAAGAAATAAAATCTGCATTGCTCAAACTTGTAGATGAAGACACCCTTGCCTTCAATGCAATAATGAATGCTTTTGCATTACCAAAAAATACCGATGAAGAAAAACAAACTCGTAGCAAAGCAATACAGACCGCTACAAAACACGCCATCGAAATTCCTTTTCGTGTGATGGAGTTATCTTATCAATCCTTTGACATCATAGCGGCAATGGCAAAAGAAGGCAATCCAAACTCCATAAGCGATGCAGGCGTTGGTGCACTTTGCGCCCGCACAGCAGTGTATGGTGCTTACTTGAATGTATTGATTAATGCTCAAAGCCTGAAAGATGAAACTTTTAAGAATGATATAAATGCAAAAGCAGAACAAATACTTAAGCATTCCATCGAAAAAGAACAGCAAATTCTTGAGATTGTGAAAAGTAGAATTTAATAAGGGCTAAGTTGTTATTAGTTAGAATTAAGAACCAAGAATCAAGAGCCAAGAAATGAGCTGTGAGGACTGATAAGTGATTGGCGAGCGAGTGGCAAGCAAACAGCCGTAAGAAAGTTGGGATATTAGGAGTAATGGACAAAAAGAGTGGTGTTTTAAGGATGTTTTGTTCAAGTGGACAAAAAGAATGGTGTTGTTGTCAAAACTCGGATTGGGCACAAGGTTTTGTGCCATGCACAAACTATAACAGAAAAAGCAGAAGAAAAATAAAGTGTGCTTCATGCGCTCGGGCGGTTTGTATATGGTAAATGTATAAGATTAATTTTTAGAATAGGAAATTTTAATGAGGGTATTTTAAAGAATACTGTAATGGGAAGAAGCGGTCATTTTATTGACGCAACGTCCGCAAGGCGAAGCGATTGCTGTGAAGGGATTGGTATTAAAAAACGGAGACGTTGGGGCGAAGAAGTTTAATATTGATTGAGTGAATAAATACAATGTTGCTGTGTTGTTTATTGGGTGTGCCGATGGCTTTGATGGGTTTGAAGGCAAGTCTTTGGGCGTTGTGAACAACACAAATGGGTGATTTGACAAATCTTTGAACCTGCCTGAATTGCTTTTGAACGCTCCTGATTGCCACTTTGACGCTCCTGATTGTCATTTTGACGGTTCTGAATCGTTTTTTAGGTCTCCTGATTCACTTTTAGAGTGTCCTGATTCGTTTTTTGATAGTCCTGAAAAATCAGGAGGGTTGAAAAACGATTCAGAGGTATTAACGGACGCGTCAGGGATGTCAAAAAACGATTCAGCGGGGTTGGCGGACGTGTCAGGACTATCAAAAAACGAATCAGTGGGGTTGGCGGACGTGTCAGGACTATCAAAAAACGATTCAGCGGGGTTTAAGAGCATGTTTGCAGGGTTCAAGAGCGTGTTTGCAGGGTTCAAGAGCCAATCAGCGGGGTTAAAAAACGAGTTGGCAGGGTT
>CAZKHZ010000097.1:0-13427 GCA_964552715.1 uncultured Chitinophagaceae bacterium
GTCTCTCCGACTTGGAACGCTGTCTCTCCGACTTGGAACGCTGTCTCTCCGACTTGGAACCCTTTCTCTCCGACTTAGAACCCTTTCTCTCCGACTTAGAACGCTGTCTCTCCGACTTGGAACACTGTCTCTCCGACTTGGAACGCTGTCTTTTCCCAACCGAGGAAGTAATTAGATGAATTTCTGAATAAGTAAATTCAAAATACAAATTAGTCATCTCCCACAATCCATCTCCACGAGATGGACAAAAGGATGAAAGTTGCAATAAATCTACTGCACTTGCTTCTCCTTAAATCCAAAGAAGAAAACCGCCCAAGCCAAAATTGTCATTACCCCCGCAGCTACAATTGGTAAGGCGGAATTGAAGCTCACCAATACACCGGCAATCAAAGGGGGAATAGCAAAAGAAACACTTTGCACAGATTGCTGAATACCTAGAATTTCTCCTTGTGTTTCTTTTGGGCTTAACTGCGAAATGATGCTTGTGATGTTTGGTCCGGTAACACCCTGCGCTAATGCCACAAAAGGATGCACCACCAATAACCATTTCCACTCTTTAGGCAACAATATGGCAAGCAGGGCTACGCCCATCCACAACAAGCTGATGCGTAAAACCTGTGCGGGCATAAATTTTACTGATACAACCCTGTTTACAACACCCTGCGTAAATGCAATCCACAAACCTATGTAGCCGAACAACATGCCGATTTGCTTTTGATTGAAATCGAATTCTTTGATAAGATAAACCTGAAAGAACTGCATAAAGAAACTAAAGCCAAATGTTTGTAGAAATAATGTGAGCAGAATCACCCGCATTTCTACCAATGCAAATGCCTTTTTCAAATTTTTAAAGCCCATTAAAAGGCTCAACTTTCCTTCACCACTTGGCTTAAATGTGTCGGGGAACTGCTTTGCCACATAATAGAAATTTAATGCCGACAAACCCGCTGTGAACCACAGCGGAGTGGAGTAATCGAACCAAGGAAACCAATCTGTTGGCTGCGCTAAAACACCGCCAATAAAAGGACCAAGAATAAAACCCATACCAAAAGCCATACCTACTAAACCAAAGTTCTTTGCGCGGTCTTTGGGCTCGCTGATGTCGGCAAGGGAGGCTAAAACAATGGCAATATTGCCACCCATAAACCCAGGCAGAATACGCGCAATGAACAATAGCCAAATCAATTGAAAGTGAATGGCAAGCGCAAAGCAGATATAACCAATGAAGGTTCCCACAATACTTATCTGTAGAATCTTCTTTCTTCCTTTTTTGTCAGCCAGTGTGCCCAGAATTGGTGCACCAAAAAACTGCGCAATGGCAAAAGAAGCCGCAAGAATGCCATAGATGATATTGCGCGTTGGCTCTGAGGTATCTAAAGGCAACATTCCATGCTCGTTGCGGATAATGAGTGGGGCAAAAATTGGAATAATAATACCTATACCCAGCATGTCAATAAACACGGTGATGAACACAGCAAGGATAGGTGATAACTTTTTCTTTTTCATGCTTAGTAATCTGTTTCTATAAGGTGGCATGGAATACGCATAATGTAGAATTCATGAAGGCTCAATTATTTTACCTATGCTCATTTAATGTATGACTAAACCTCTTCAAAAAGAAAAAGCCTCTCGAAAACGAAAGGCTTTTGTTGAATGATTTTAGGATGCTATTAAGCAACTGCTACTGGAACAACATGAACAAAACGTCTGTCGTTTTTACCTTTAGTAAATTTTACTACACCTGTTTCTATAGCAAAAATGGTATGGTCTTTGCCAATATCTACCCCTTTGCCCGGGTGGTATGCAGTACCGCGTTGTCTAACGATAATATGTCCTGGAGTTGTAGCTTCACCACCAAAAATTTTAATTCCTAGTCTCTTACTGTGAGAATCTCTACCGTTTTTTACCTTGCCTTCGCCTTTCTTATGAGCCATGACTTATGATTTTATTTTCTTTAAAATTATTATCCGATGCTTTCAATCGAAATTTGAGTTAATGACTGACGGTGACCTTTAGTCAATTTATAACCTTTTCTGCGTTTCTTTTTGAAGATGGTTACTTTATCATCTTTAAGATGCGCAAGAATTTTAGCATTTACTGTTACTCCTGCTACAGTTGGCGTTCCTACTGAAACACTTCCTGCATTGTCTGTAAGCAACACACGGTCGAAGCTTACGCTATCACCTGCATTACCTTCTAAACGGTGAACGTAAACCTTTCTTCCGGCTTCCACCTTAAACTGCTGACCTTGAATTTCCACTATAGCGTACATATACCTAATTTTGGGGTGGCAAAAGTAGTTTTTAGTTCCGTTTTTCCAAAACATGATTTGAAATAAATAAAATTAGGTGGATTACTACTTAAATAAGGGGTGTACAAAATCAAGTTGCAACTTCCAAAAAGAGAAGCCTTATTTGCAGCCTATCAAATAAAATTTATGGGCGAATTTACTATTCCTGTTGTTGACCTAAGTAAGTATGTAAACGGAAATGAAGATGACAAAGCTGAGTTTGTATCTGAAATAGGGACTGCATTTGAAGATGTTGGTTTTGTGAGTGTGAAGCATCATGGTGTTTCACAAGACTTAATTGATAACTATTATGCCTTAGTGAAAGCCTTTTTTGAACTTCCGACCGAAACAAAAAGGAGTTATGAAAAGCCTGAACTTGCCGGGCAGCGTGGTTATACTTCGTTTGGTAAAGAAACTGCTAAAGGATATGATGCACCAGATTTAAAAGAGTTTTGGCAATTAGGACAAACTGTAGAAGGCAATGACCCTGTTAAAGCAATTTATCCTGAAAATATCTTTGTAGCGGAAGTGGAAGATTTTACTCAAAAAGGTGTTGAACTATACAAAGCCTTTGAGCAAAGCGGCAAGTATTTGTTAAGTGCCATTGCCATTCATTTGGGATTAGAGGAGCATTATTTTGACGAGCATATTTTTAATGGCAACACAATATTAAGAGCAATTCACTATCCTCCTATTACGCACGAACCCAAAAGTGCTATTCGTGCTGAGCAGCATGAAGACATTAATTTGATAACGCTTTTGGTGGGCGCATCTGCTGAAGGTCTTCAATTACTAAACCGACAAGAAGAATGGCTGAACATCACAGCACCCGAAGGTTGCATTGTGGTGAATGTGGGTGATATGCTGCAAAGACTTACCAATAATAAATTGAAATCTACCACGCATAGAGTTGTAAATCCTCCGAGAGAAAAATGGAACACTTCTCGCTTTTCTATTCCTTTCTTTTTGCACCCACGCAGCGAAATGCGCTTAGATTGTTTGGATTCTTGTGTAGATGATTTTGCTCCATTGGCTTTCGCACCAATTAGTGCCGGTGAATATCTGGACGAAAGGCTGATAGAAATTGGTTTAAAGAAGTAATTTCCATTCTTCCACCATTCCACTATTCCACCATTCCATTCTTCCATCATTCCATCATTCCATCATTCCATCATTCCATTCTTCCACCATTCCATCAATCCACCATTTCATCATTCCTCCACTCCATCATTCCACCATTCCATTCTTCCACCATTCCATTCTTCCATCATTCCACCATTCCATCATTCCACCATTCCACCATTCCATTCTTCCACCATTCCACCATTCCACCATTCCATTCTTCCACCATTCCACCATTTCATCATTCCATTCTTCCATCATTCCACCATTCCACCATTCCATCATTCCATCATTCCATCATTCCATTGCTCTATCCAGTAAAGATTGGGGTAAACTCTTAGAAGTTTTTGCTCCAAGTTCCTTTAGCTTTTCCGTGCGCGAAACAAGACTGCCTCTTCCACTCGAAAGTTTTTTCATGGCATCTTCATAGCTTTCACGAGAGAGCTGCATCTGCTTACCAACTTTAATTAAATCTTCAACCAAGCCGTTGAATTTATCGTACAAATCACCTGCTTGTCTTGCTATTTCGGCTGCGTTTTTGTTTTGATATTCTGTGCGCCAAATACTTGCAATTGTGCGTAAGGTAGCCAGAAGCGTTGAAGTGCTTACTATCACAATATTTCTTTCAAAAGAATCATTGAACAATTCTGGGTCGTGTTGAACAGCCAATGTAAATGCAGGCTCTATGGGCACAAACAACAAAACAAAATCTGGGCTTCCCGCCCCGTAGAGTAGGTGATAATTTTTTTCACTTAATCCTTTTACGTGGTTGCGTAAAGATTGAATATGCTTTTTAAGAAAAACAAGACGTTGTGCTTCATCATCTTCTGACGAAAACTTCTCATAGTCAACCAACGAAATTTTTGAATCCACAACAACATTCTTGTTATCGGGTAAATGTATTACCACATCTGGCTGCAATCTTCTACCATCATCGGTAGTAACAGAACTCTGTACAAAATACTCTCTATCCTTTACTAAGCCCGACTTCTCTAATACTCTTTCTAAAATAACTTCTCCCCAATTTCCTTGCATTTTACTATCACCTTTCAGTGCCTTGGTGAGATTGTGGGCGTCCTTACTCATCTGTATATTCAGGTCTTTCAATTGAACTAACTGCTGAATTAAGCCTGCATTTTTTTCTAAAGATTCGCGATGCGTTTTTTCAACTTTATCTTCAAACGATTTTATTTTTTCATTCAGTGGATTAAGTATTTCACTTAGCTTTTGGTGATTCTGCTCGGTGAACTTTTTGCTCTTATCTTCCAACATTTCGTTGGCGATGTTTTTAAATTCAATCTTGAATTTTTCTTGCAATTGTTCCACTTCACCTTTTTGCTCCACCAATTTCTGCGATAGGTTGTCATAAGAAGTTCTTACTGCAGAAAGTTCAACATTTAATTTAGAAGACTTATCACGCTCCGCCTCAATTTCAGCATTTAAAGTTTCAATTTCTTCTGAGTTAAGTTTTACCCTTTCCTGCAAACGTCCTTTTTCTACTTCAAGTGTGTTCTTTTCAATAGTCAGTTTTTCAAAATCAACTTTTGAAACAGAATCACTTTCTGTAGTTTTTGACTTAAAGTAAAAGAAGCCCAAAGCAAAACCAACAAGCACACCTATTATCAACAGCAAAATTTCCATGTGGAATTTAATTTTCGGTGAAAATAAAAATTAACCTGTGCTGTTCTACAAATTCAGCCACAGCAAAGGGTTGTAGTTAAAACCACCACGCACTAAAAAACTTATATTAGAATAAGAGTTTCCAAACACATTGATATACTTATCACTTTCGGGAAACTGAAATAAAAATAATTTTGACAAAATATTTGGCATTAAGAAACTTTCACACATATATTTGCCCCCAACAAAAAGTGATTGAAATATGAATGGACATTCCGCTTATCAAAAAACTGGCAGTTTGCAACGCAAGCAAATGCACTACTCGCCTAACTTACTTAGCACAATTAACAACGCTATTGAAAACTTAAAACTTGCTACCATAGAATATGATAGCCGTGAAAAAGGCATCAGCATTCGTGATATTGAGCCAATGGCAGTTGTTTACAAAGATAGAAAACGCCATTTAGTAGGTTTTTGCCATTTACGTAACGAGTACCGCAATTTCAGATTAGACAGATTAATTTCTATTAAACTGAAAAAAGAAGATTTTCTACGCAGACAAGATTTTGATATTGATAATTTTCAAGATGACAGCGGCAGATATGCCGATGATGTTGAGGAAGACGATTATTAGTTTGTCAACACCCCACCCGGTTCCGGCTACTTAAATTAAAGGCTCCCCGAAGGGAGCCTTTTTTTGTTTTCTCTTGCAAAAAAGACTTTGTCTTTTTTGAAAAGCACTAAAATAGTACGGAACTAATTATGATCCGCTTAGCGTAACACTTTTCCATAAGCAGAGATTTTATATTGATACCGTTACAACTATCGTACCAAATTTAAAATTTATTGAAAAAAAATACCTTTTCAAGGGAAAAAATAAATGAGTAAGAAAACTCACCTTACAACAAAGCTGCTGTAAGCTTCCACTGTTGCATCAGGAAAGAAAACCAACATTTTATTTAACAATATCTCTGCTTCAAATTTATCATCAAAAGTTCCTGCATAAACTTTGTAAGTAAAGCCTTCAACCATCTTTTGCTTAACAACATACAAGGGCATTCCAAATTCATCCATCATTTGTCTTGATAACAATACAATAACTTTTGAATTATCAAAGGTACCTATCTTCACACCAAACAAGTTTTCATTTGAAACTGTTTCATTAACTACTACATAAGGAGTTTGCTCGCTGCTCGGAATTATTTTTACACTAACTCTTGCTGTTCCACTATTATAGAAGTCCAATTCCTTAGCAACCCTTTTGGATACATCAATTAAACGACTGTTTTTATATGGACCACGATCATTCACTGTTGCCACAACAAACTTTCCATTTTTAAGATTAGTGATTTCGACCTTGGTACCAAATGGCAAAGTACGATGCGCACACGTGTAGCTATTATTATTAAACTTCTCACCGCTTGCTGTGCGCCTTCCGTTAAATTTATCGTGATAAAATGAGGCATAACCCTCCTTGCTTTCCTGAGCATTAACTGTTTTAAAGAGCCAGAGGAAAGTGCACAACAATAGGATGCTGAACGCTTTTGCTTGTGAGATGTGAATACTCATGTGCTAAAACGAATATAAAAAAACGGTTCTAATCTTAGCTAAAAAATGCTTCTGTGAAGTGGAAAACGTCTTGATAAGTATTGTAAAGTGGAACAGGTGCAATGCGAATTACATCGGGTTCGCGCCAATCGCAGATAAAGTTTTCAGCAGTAAGTTTTTGATGAATCTGTTTACCGTTTTGCTTTACCCGCAGTGAAAGTTGGCAGCCCCTATCTTGCTGATTTGAAGGCGTGATGATTTCAACATTTATATTTTTTGTTGCCCTAATTTTTTCAAGAATTAAAAACTCGGTAAAAGCTGTTAACCGAATGCTCTTGTTGCGTAAATTTTCAATTCCAGCCTGCTCAAAAATATTTAGCGAAGCAAGATGCGCTGCCATACTCAATATTGGAGCATTGCTTTGTTGCCAACCTTCGGCACCAACCATAGGTTTAAACTCTTTGCGCATCAAAAAGCGAATGCTTTCATCATTTCCCCACCAACCTGCAAAGCGTGGCAAATCAAAATTACTGTGGTGATGTTCATGCACAAAAATACCGCTTACGCCACCTGGTCCGCTATTCAAATACTTATAAGAACACCAAGTTGCAAAATCAATATTCCATTCATGCAATTTCAATGGTACATTACCGATGGTATGGGCTAAATCCAATCCAAAAATCAATTTATAGTCACAACACTTTTTTGAAATAGTTTTAATGTCAAACAACTGCCCATTGAAATAATTTAAAGCACTAAACATTACTAAAGCCAATTCATCTTTGTGTTCATCAATAGCAGCCAAAATATCTTCTGTACGGATAGTATGCTCACCTAGTCGTGGAGCTACTTCAATAATTGCTTCCTGCGGATTGTATCCATGAAATTTTACTTGTTGTTGAACTGCATACACATCACTTGGAAATTCTGGGCTTTGCATCAACACTTTGTATCGCGTTGGTGTTGGGCGATAAAAAGATACCAAAAGCAAATTCAAATTCACGGTTAGTTGATTCATGCAAACTACTTCGCTTTCTAAAGCACCTGTGAGACTTGCCAATGGTTGAGTGAAAAGCTTGTGGTAATACATCCAAGGATTCTTACCATCGTGATGCGCCAATACAGCAAGGTTCTGCCATTTATCCAACTCTTCTTGAATGTATGCACCAACCGATTTTGGCTGTAAGCCAAGTGAGTTACCACACAGGTAAACAACTTCTTTTCCGTCTATTTGCGGTATAAAAAAGCGCTCGCGAAAATGATTCAGATTGTCATCTCCATCAAGTTGTTGGGCAAAGGCTAAAGTTGGTTGCATTTTTGAAAGCTATTGTTGAACACTATTTCGAAAATATTTCTGATAAACTTTTCCAACTTCTAATGGTATATAATCCCTGCTTGAAGGTTCTACTGCCACCATAAATTATACTTTGTTCATTTACTTGTTTGCCAGCCAAAGACTTGTAGTAGTCAAGCCCTTTAAAAAAAGATGTGTTTATGGTAGCAGAAGATTTAATTTCATAGATATTGATTTTATTACCTTTTTCTTCAATCAAATCAATTTCATTTCCGGTATTATCTCTCCAAAAAAACAAATATGGTTTTTGCCCTCTATTCAGATAATTTTTCATCATATCGGCAATTACCAGATTTTCAAATAATGCACCTTTTGCCCAATGATTATCCAGCATTTCAACATCATTTATACCAAGTAAACTACAAGCAAGCCCTGTATCATAAAAGTACATTTTCGGAGACTTTACCAAACGCTTATTGAAGTTATTATGATGAGGCTGAAGAAAAAAAACAATGTATCCTGTTTCTAATATCGAAAACCATGATTTGACGGTCTTTAAATCAACACCTAATTCATTTGCGATATTACTGTAATTTAGTAGCTGCCCTATCCGTCCAGCAGCCAAGCGCATAAATTTTTGAAAGGCAAAAAGGTTGGATATATTGGCTAATTGCCTTATGTCTCGCTCGGTGTAAGTTTGAATGTAAGATGGATAAAAATCTGCTGCATCAATTTGCTTATCGTAAATGCGGGGATAAAATCCCTGATAAATTATTTGATAAAGATTATTTTCACGAAGTTTAGTTTTCCTTAATTCTGAGATAGAAAATGGTAATAGATTTGCCATATAAACCCTTCCTGCAAGACTTTGAGAAATTTTCTCTGACAACAAAAAGTTCTGAGAGCCTGTAATGATGAATTCTCCAGGCATATCGTTTTCATCACTTATTGTTTGGAGGTAAGAAAACAGTTCAGGAAATTTTTGTGCTTCATCAATAATAAGTCCATGCTTATGTTGGGTAAGGAAAGTTCGAGGATCGGACTTCACCTCATTGAGTACATCAGGACTCTCTAAATTTACATATTTATGCTTAGGGAACGATAATTTTGCGAGTGTTGTTTTTCCACTTTGCCGGGGTCCGGTCAATGAAATTAAAGGCATTTTAGTAGCCATCAACTTCACTTTTTCTGCCATTTCTCGCTTTATCATGATAAGGCAAATATAAAAAAATCTTTACAAATATGGAATCGCATTCCATATTTGTAAAGATTGTATTTGGAAAATTACCACTCGGCAGCAGGGTCGCTGGCAACTACTTCGGTCATTTCGGTTAGCAGCGGCTGTAAGAATTCACTATGATAGCTGTTCCTTCCACCAAATACAATTTTACTCTCATCGGTTGCCGGCACTTTCAAATTTGCAGCTTCAATAATTGGTAAAACTTTCTTCAACCAATTATTACAGAGTTCTTTTTCCCCTGCAAAAACTCCATTTGAAATTAACTCATTTTCAAATTCACTTTCTTCAAAAATACCAAGTGCATAATGCCATGCCTCATTCAATGATGATTGCAAACGAGCATTAGCTTCTTCATTTCCTTTACCCAACTGTATCAAAAAGATATCTGCGTGCATCGTGTGATACTTGATTTCACCCTTTATTTTTTTTGCCAACAAAGCAAGCGGTTGAAAAGATGATGTGGCAAGCATTTCGTAACGAATCACCTCTGCATGGTCAAACAAAAAGTGGCGGACTAAACTAAAGTCATATTCACCGATAGGCAACTCCACAAATTGGCAACACTTGAATTCTTTTGTACTCCTTTTAAAACCAAGAACATCAGGCTCAGCTTCGCCAAACTGCTCATGCAAGATTTTATACAAAGCATGTGCATGTCCAATTTTATCTTGCGCCATGCTTGAAAAAGCAAGGTCTTCTTCCAACATTGGTCCAATGCCCGTCCATTCGCTATTGCGATGCCCAATAATCAGTGCATCGTCTGCCATTTTAAATAGCAAGTCTTTTATTGCGTTGCTCATGTTTTTATTGTTTTATTTTATTTAATAGGGTGTCGCTTATCCAAAATCCTTTGCTCCTGAAAGCAATCAACAAATCATAAGCGTTCGGAACTAACTTTAGCTTTTTTGCTTCTAAAGCAATGCCCACCAAACCCGTAAAAGTCAAATTTAGTTTACGCGCAATTTTTCTGGTATCGTTGTCATCAACCAAAACCAAACCAGCTTTTATTTCTATTGCCAAGGAAAAAGCATTCAATTCTCCGTCATCTATTATTCCCACATATTCTTTAACAAGCAACAACGAAGAAGGTGCTTGTACTTTTATCCATTGCGTACTTAAAAGAGTTTGCTCTAATTGTGTTGATTCAGCAGCTTGTAATTCTTGCTTAACTTTTTCGGGAATAATTATCTCGGTGTAAATTTTTTGCAAAAGTTCCAAATTGCCCGTAACAAAAAGATACCATATTACCGATGTGTCACTTACTACTACCATCGTGTAACTTGTTTATAGTTTCTATGTCGTGTTGCAATTCTTCCAAACCATCATAAATTGGAATCTGATGCTTGCCCAAAAGTTGCATAAATGATACACGCTCCATTCCTGCAAACTTGCGCGCTTGATAAAAAGTAAATACCTTTTTCTCAAACAAAAGCATAGCAATCATTTGTTTCAGTTCTTCTTCTGACAACTGTGTCTGCTTAATTATCTCTTCATCTATTGTAATCATAACGAAACGGTTTTCCCTTTTTTCTGATATGCCTCAATTCTGTCTCTAACTTTATAGTAAGCAGGTTCGCGGTGCAACTTCTCGGGAGTTGTTTCAAAAATATCTTCGTCATCTTGAGAGTAGGTATAAATATCACTGCTCTTTACCACCCAAAGATTTGTTGTCTTACCTCTGCGTGCATACTGTTCCTTAGCATACACCAATGCCAATTCTGGTGAAGACGCGTGTACAACACCTGCATGAACAGGCTGTTTTCCCTTCTTTTCTTGATGAAAAACTTCCCAAGTAACAAGGTGGGTGTTGGTAGGTGTTAGTTCAGTTTGGTTATCCAAACCTAATCGCTTAATGCGTGGGTCTAATGATGCTATTGTATTCATTTTTATATCTTCAAATTATCAAATTTTCAAAGTGTTTTATGCAAACGGCATCACATACCTCTCATCCTTTTTCATCAATGCATTGCGCACCCAGCGTCCAGCTTCTTCTGCATATCTGCGTACGGCAATACGCTCGGCATTACATGGTCCATCGCCATTAATTACACGTTTGAATTCATCCCAGTCGGGGTCGCTGAATTCCCAAATACCTGCATCGTTTTTGCGAAGATTAGGGTCGGGCAAGGTTAAATCTAACTCCCAAATTTTAGGGACATACTGGTCAAGAAACTGATTGCGCATATCATCGTTTGATGCAAGCTTCACTTTCCATCGCATTAACTTATCGCTATGTTGCGAAGATTTGTCACTTGGTCCAAAAAAGTGTAACAGCGGACGATACCAACGATTCAAAGCTTCCTGCAACATGGCTCGCTGCTTTGGAGTTCCTGTTGCCAAATATACAAAGTTGTCATGCCCTTGTTTGAGGTGAAAACTTTCTTCGTAACAAATTCTTTCCAACGCACGACAGTAAGGACCGTAAGAACCCTTTGAATTGATGATTTGATTAACGATTGCTGCACCATCCACCAAAAATCCAATCACTGCAATATCAGCCCATGTTTTTGCAGGATAATTAAACACATTGCTATATTTTGATTTTCCATTCAGCAAATCATCCAACATTTGCTCGCGCGTTTTTCCAAGCGTTTCGGCTGCGCTATATAGTAACTGTCCGTGCCCAATTTCGTCCTGCACTTTTGCAATCAAAGCAAGTTTTCGCCTGAAATTTGGTGCCCGTGTTATCCATGTTCCCTCGGGCAATGCACCTACAATTTCGCTGTGGGCGTGTTGCTCAATCATGCGTATCAACTGCCTGCGATATTCAGCCGGCATCCAATCTCCTGGCTCTACCTTTTCGCCTTTTGCTATGCGTGCTTCAAATGCTTCCAGCTTCTCGGGATTTTCCTGATCGGCTTGCATGCGCTTTGCGTCTTCTGGGCTGATGTATGCGTTTCCGTACATTTTGATTGATTATTTATTGTTTACTAATTATAACTACTCTATCTATTATCTCACATCTGTTTTACAATTCCGTTTAAAAGAATTTCGTTGATGCTGTTGGCTATGTCTTCAATACTTTCTTTACTGCCGCTTTTGCTTAACTCGTAAGTAGCATTCAATGAAGATAAAATTGTAAACGTTATCATTCGCACATCCACTTTTTTGAATTCATTGCTTTCCATTCCTGCTTCTATCAATTCGCGAAACTGCTGCTGATATTCATTACGCAGCTTCTTGAATTTTGCCAAATCTGCTCCTTCCAAAAACATCCATTCGTCAAAGAAAACAGCGGAGGCTTCAATATTGTTGTAGATGACATAAATGTGTGCGCGTATAGCAGCACTCAATTTATCCGATGCAGTTGTTTCACTTTTGGTGGCTGCGGCAAATGCCTTGTAAAACTGCGCGGCAATGTCAAAGCAAATATCTTTGAGTAGTTCGTTTTTTGATGCATAGTGATTATATATACTTGGCGCCTCCACCCCAACTTCCTTTGCCAAATCGCGCATGGAAGTTGCAGCATAGCCCTTCTTACGGAAAAGCTTTTGAGCAGAATTGCGAATATGTTCTTTGCGAGATACTTGTATCATAAAACTAACAACTGTTAGCAAAGCTAACGACTGTTAGTTTTATCTCCAAATTTTATTTTTCAACAAACAGTTTTTGTCTAATCATACTCACCAAAACATCTATTGCTACATGGTTCATCCCCCCTTGAGGAACAATTAAATCGGCATATCGTTTGGTGGGTTCAATAAACTGCATGTGCATTGCCTTCACTACTTCATAGCGTTTCACTACATCCTCCACGCTTCTTCCTCTTTCTAAAATATCGCGCTCAATTATGCGCATTAATCGCTCGTCAGACTCAGCATCTACAAACACTTTGATGGTGCAAAGGTCGCGGATGCGCTGGTCTGTAAAAAGCAGAATTCCTTCCACAATCACCACATGCTTGGGCGCTACAGTTATGGTTTTTTGCTGGCGAGTGCTGGTGATATAATCGTAGGTTGGCTCCTGTATGGTGTTACCTTTTTTCAATTCAATGATGTGTTCCACCAACAAATCGAAATCAAAAGCATTGGGATGGTCGAAGTTAATTTTAGCACGGGCTTCGAGGGGCAGGTGACTATTATCTTTATAATAAGAATCTTGTGAAAGTATTGCCACATCATTGCGCGAAAGTTTGTCCATGATGTTGCGGACTACTGTTGTTTTGCCGCTGCCCGAGCCGCCTGTTATGCCGATTATTACCACTCTAAAATTTTGCGAAAAATACAATATGTATTAAAACATTTGCAACAATCTGAGTTTTGGCAAGAATTGTCTGCCAATGACATCTTTTGGGCAAAGGGCTTCGACAAGCT
>CAZKHZ010000098.1:0-13410 GCA_964552715.1 uncultured Chitinophagaceae bacterium
TAGGTATCACGACTAACTAATGACAGATTTATTTCTGTGGTAGAAGAATTGTTGATGAATAGCCTACCATTGAATGTGTTATTACCATTTGTGTTTAAAAAACCTGTACCACTTTTGTTGATGATGGCAACACCATTAAAAACATTATTGCCTAATCCTGTATTAAAAGTTGCGCCTGTTTTAGTAATGGTCGCAGAATCGGCAAACGTAGTACCGCTCAACATAATTTGTGGTGATGCAAAATTTACTATACCACCAAAACTAGAACTTGGACCCATTAGTAAGTTTGCAGTGCCTGTAAGTGTTAGGTTTTGGCTAGTTGCTCCAGCCTGAATAAAGCGTTGCAATCTCAGGTTACCATTATTGAAACCATTAGACCCAACAAATAATTTCTTTCCAGCTTCAAGTGTAACGCTAGACGTAATTCCAGTAGCAAACCAAATATCGCCTGTGCCACTTATGCTGTTTACATATACATCACCCTTAATGAGCGTTGGCACAGCAAACCCAATTTGTATATCTCCGTTTGTATTTCCGGCAATAGTTAGGTGCAAATCACTGTTGTAGTTATTTGCACTCACGCTATCTAATATAAAATTATCCTGCCCAGCATTATAAATACTTGTAACACCGTTAAACGTAACTCCGCCTCTAATCCACATTCTTCCAGTGCTGTTGATACGCAAACTTAGCGGACCATTAAAGGTCGCATTGCCATTCATATTTTGGTCGGTTGTTCCTGTTTTAGTTATCGTAACACTATCGTTAAAAATACCCCCGTTTATTGCCGCATTACTTGTTGTGGAAGATACCTTACCATTTATAGTTGGGTTGGTGTAAGTAACTGCCGTTCCCGAGCATGTTACATTGCCGCCAATGGTTACACTACCAAATATTGTTGTTGAAGTTGCACCCGCAACATTCACGTTGCCGCCCGTAACAGCACCTGCCGTAAAAGTGGCATTGCCATTTACGGTAAGTGTGTTGCTATTCAAATCAATCGCTCCCGATGTAAGCGTGAAATTATTCAATGCCACACCATTGTAAACGGGTGTGTTATTGGATGTTACAATTACCACATTATCCCCCGCCACAGGTGTGCCTGCCGGAGTCCAGTTGGTTGTAGTTGCCCAACTAGAGTTTGTAGAAACAGCCCTCCACGTATAACTTGTTTGCGCATTTATACACAAACCCGAAAACAGAAAAGCAGCTAACAATAAAAGTTTGTTGTTTAGCTTAATCGCATTAGATAAGCTCGTGGTAGATAACATTAAATTTTTCATAAAAGAGAGATTTTAGAACACTTGTACTATAACGTACGTTCTCATTTACGGAACACTTGTTCTAATGTTTCATTTTTGAACCAATTAATTTAAAATAAATGTGTTATTGTTTTTTTAAGGTTTAATGCAGATTTCAGCATTATTATTGCAGTTGAAAAGATGGGTCAGAAACCCAAAAAATATACAAGTAAGTAATCACCTTTTTTACATATAATATAATGGAAACTATAAAAGAATTATTAGAGATTTATCAAGAAGCAACGCCCAACCCCGAGAGCTTAAAGTTTGTAACCAACCAAGGATTGCTTCCAAATTACCAAGCCGACTTTAAAACAAAAGAAAGTGTGCAAGGCAATTCAGAACTTGCCGATTTGATGTTTCAGCAATCGTATGTGCAAGGCGTTTTTATTTCGCAAAACTTTGTAACCATCATCAAAACTGCCGAAGCTGATTGGTATGAAATAACACCTTTAATTAAAACAGTTATTAAAGACTTTCTGAATCAAGGCAAACAAGCAGTTTCAGAAACATTGTTGAAATTGGGCGCACCATCGGCTACCAACCAAACTGGCGAACCCACCACCATCGAAGAAAAAATTCAGGAACTACTTAATAAATATATAAAGCCCGCAGTAGAAATGGATGGCGGGCACATTGCCTTCAAATCTTTTGATGCAGGTGTAGTAAAACTTGCCATGCAAGGTTCGTGCAGCGGTTGCCCATCTTCTCAAATCACACTCAAAGCCGGTATCGAAGGCTTGCTAAAACGCATGGTTCCAGAAGTAGAATCGGTAGAGGCTGTGGAAGAATAAATACTTTCCATTTCATGCAACTCAACAAATTCTCATAATTACTGCCTTAAACTTAAATCTCAGCGGAGATGTTGCTGCGAAGAATTATCTGTCTTTTAGTGCTACAAAATCTTCTACATAAGCGGTGCTTGTATTGATGGCAGGCAATACTGCTTTACTTATATACCATGTTTTCAAAGAGTCCAAATTCATAGTAAGTTTTGCTATATCAGGTTCGTTTTTGGAAAGGTAACTTTGAAGATAAATCATCTGGAAAGGATCTGTAGCAACCGCTATCCTTTCAAAACCCATTTTTTGAGCCAGTGCTTTGCCATAAGCTATATTTTGCAAGCTACTCTCTGCGTTTCTTTCAATAAAAATATTATCGCATGGCACGCCCATTTTGTGCGCTATTAATTTCATACTGATGGCTTCTTCATAAGGAGTGTGCACTGCAGCGCCCGAAAAAATTATGTTTTTGGCAATGCCTCTATCAAACAAACTCTTTGCCCACAATAATCTTGCTTTATATAAAATATTGGTATTGTATGGATTGTATGGAACACCAGGTACAATTACTACATCGTAAGGCTCAGCGCTAGCATACTTGGCGAAAGTTTTATTGGCAATGTTTTTTATGATACACGAAGAAGTAAACAAAGGAATGGTAAATGCAAATATCAATAGCACTATTTTGCCTTTTAGCTTTCCTAGACCACCCATTAATTTGAAAGATTTACGCATACACTTTATAAAATAAACCCGACAAACGGTTTATTGTTGATAATGAGCTAAATAGATGGAAGTTTTAACAATCTGATACTGCAAAGATTAACTGTTAGGTTGTACTACCTAGTGGCAATATTCAGCCGAGTTGGTGTTATTTTATAAGTAAAATTAAGGATGGAGAAAGTGCTTAGTGAAAATCGTTCGCGAAGCTAAAATCTCCCGCTGCCTCTTGTATATATCTAAAATTAGTCTGTTAATGTAGTAACTAAAGTGTCAAGCATTATGTTATTAGATGCGATTTTGCCAGAGTTGTTTGTGAGACAGCAAGCGCAACAGAATTGGTTTCAAAAATTAATTTTTAATCAAAACGCTACAGCTCGCTATTAAAGATTGTTGTTTAATTTCTACTTCGGCAAAATTAGAATTGAGAGCGGGGAAATCCCCGATGGCATTCGTAACTTTCCGAATAGGGTCGGGGAAATCCCCGATGGCATTCGTAACTT
This sequence comes from uncultured Chitinophagaceae bacterium, assembly GCA_964552715.1. Taxonomy (GTDB): domain Bacteria; phylum Bacteroidota; class Bacteroidia; order Chitinophagales; family LD1; genus UBA7692. The sequence continues at coordinate 3,307 of CAZKHZ010000098.1, forward strand.
TCCGAATATGGTTGGGGAAATCCCCGATGGCATTCGTAACTTTCCGAATAGGGTCGGGTAAATCCCCGATAGCATTCGTAACTTTCCGATTAGGGTCGGGTAAATCCCCGATGGCATTCGTAACTTTCCGAATAGGGTCGGGGATGTTTTCAGCACCTTTCGATATGTTTTTAACATCAAAATGGGCATAATTTATCAGCAAACAAGCTTTTAACTTTACGAGGTAGGATTGGATGTATGAATAGCTCCCACTAAGAACGATGTGCGCGCCCCAAAAAAGATGTATAATGTTTAACCCTTCTTGTTCAAAGCAAATTCCTCTGCCAGAAACTTTCCGGTGTGGCTGCCCAGCACTTTTGCCACTTCCTCGGGTGTGCCCTCGGCTACCACCGTGCCGCCTTTGTTGCCGCCTTCGGGTCCAATGTCAATGATATAATCGGCAACTTTTATCACATCTAAGTTATGTTCAATCACCAAAACCGAATTGCCTTTAGTTACCAACTTCTGCAACACTTCCAGCAACACGCGAATATCTTCAAAGTGCAAACCCGTGGTGGGTTCATCCAAAATGTAGAAAGTTTTACCCGTATCGCGCTTGCTCAACTCTGCCGAAAGTTTCACGCGCTGCGCCTCGCCACCGCTCAATGTGGTTGACGATTGCCCAAGGCGCAAATAGCCTAAGCCCACATCATTTAAGGTTCTCAGTTTTGGAAAAATAGTGGGCACCGCTTCAAAAAACGGCAGCGATTCTTCCACCGTCATGTTCAGCACATCGCTGATGGATTTGCCTTTGTAGCGCACTTCTAGGGTTTCGCGATTGTATCGCTTGCCGTTGCATCGCTCGCAGGTTACTTCTACGTTGGGCAAAAAATTCATTTCTATCACCTTCATGCCTCCTCCTTGACATTCTTCGCATCTGCCGCCTTTTACATTAAACGAAAACCTGCCAGGCGCGTATCCCCTGATTTTTGCTTCGGGCAACATGGCAAATAGTTTGCGTATTTCATCAAACACTTTGGTGTAGGTAACGGGGTTACTGCGCGGTGTTCTGCCTATGGGGCTTTGGTCTATTTCAATTACCTTATCTAAATGTTCTAAGCCTTTAATGGCTCTGTATTGTAAAGGCTTAGTGGTGCTTTTATAAAAGAAGGTAGAAAGAATAGGGTATAGCGTGTCGTTTACCAGAGTTGATTTGCCACTGCCGCTTACACCCGTAACGCAAATAAAAATCCCCAACGGAAACTTCACCGAAACATCTTTCAGGTTGTTGCCATTGGCTTCAATTATTTCTAAAAACTTACCGTTGCCTTGTCTGCGCTCTTTCGGAATTTCGATGCTTAGCTCATTGCGCAAATATTTTGCAGTAGTAGTATTTAATAGTTTGAAAACTTCGGGTGTTCCCTGCGCTACAATCCTTCCACCGTGTTCGCCCGCTGCGGGTCCAATATCTATAATGAAATCACTTTCCAGCATTATTTCTTTATCGTGCTCCACCACCAACACGCTGTTGTTGTTTGCCGCCAACTTGCGCAAAGCTACAATCAATTGTCTGTTGTCGCGCTGGTGCAAACCTATACTAGGCTCATCTAAAATGTAAGTGATGCCGCTAAGCTCGGCACCTATTTGAGTAGCCAAACGAATTCGTTGTGCCTCGCCACCACTCAGGCTTTTGGCTGGGCGGTCAAGCGCCAGATAATCTAAACCCACATCCAGAATAAAACCTATGCGCGCACGAATTTCTTTCAGCAACTCTTTAGATATGGTGCGCTGACGATCATTCATTCTTTCTTCAACTTGGCTGAACCATTGTGCTAATTCAGTAATGTCTAAGCTTGCCAATTCGCCAATGTGTTTGTCATCAATTTTAAACCAAAGCGATTCTTTCTTCAATCTATAACCTTTGCACGAAGGGCATTCTGCCTTTTCCATAAAGCCCTCAGCCCAACTGCGTATGCTTTCGCTTGCAGTGTATTTAAAACAACGCTTCACCAAACCTACCACACCACCTTTTGAAAGCGTGTACCAGCGGTCGTCAAAATCATTTATCTCAAATTCATCTTCTACATATTCTTCACCCGCCTCGCCATACAAAATCACTTTAAGTGCTTCGTCAGAAATTGAACTAACCGGAGAACTCAATTTAAAATTGTAACGCTTGGCTAAACTTTCTAACTCACGAAACAAACCAGACTCGCGCTTTTCGCCAATGGGTAGAATGCCACCTTCGCTTAGCGTCTTACTTCTATCAGGAATAATTATGCGCTCAAATACTTCATACACCACACCCAAACCATTGCAGGTAGGGCAGGCACCATAAGGCGAGTTGAACGAAAAAGTATTAGGCGAAGGTTCTTCGTAAGAAATACCAGAGTCCACACACATCAAGTGGCGGCTGAAACCAAAACTTTCTTTGGTATCGGCATCCAGCAAAAACATTAAGCCTTTGCCCTGCTTCATCGAAAGCTGCACCGATTGGCGAATGCGGTCAATATCTTCTTCCAGCACCTCCAACCTATCTATCACCAATTCAATATTGTGAATCTTGAAACGGTCGAGTTGCATTTTGGGTTTCACATCCAATATCTCCTCATCTACGCGCACCTTTAAATAGCCTTGCTTGCGTATGTTTTCAAACAACTCACGGTAATGTCCTTTTCTACCGCGCACCAATGGTGCTAACAATATTGCGCGCTTGCCTTTGTGATTGATAAGCAGGTGCGCAATGATTTGCTCTTCGGTAAACTTCACCATCTTTTTACCCGTTACATAAGAGTATGCCTCGCCTGTGCGCGCATACAGCAAACGGATGAAGTCATAAATCTCGGTGATAGTGCCTACAGTAGAGCGGGGATTGCGGTTAGTGCTTTTCTGTTCAATAGATATAACGGGTGAAAGTCCAGTAATTTTGTCCACATCTGGGCGCTCCATGCTGCCGATAAACTGACGCGCATAAGCCGAAAAACTCTCTAGGTATCTGCGTTGCCCTTCAGCATATATTGTATCGAAAGTAAGCGAAGACTTGCCACTGCCACTGATGCCTGTAATTACAACCAACTGATTGCGGGGAATAGAAACATCTATGTTTTTGAGGTTGTGTACCCGCGCTCCATATACTTCAATAGTATCTGGTTCAAGCGAAGGAGTGTTTGCAGATAGTTGCGCAGCCGATGATTGCTCAAGGGGTGCTTGCTTAATTTTGGCTTTTTTATCTGCTTGTAAAATTTTTTCAGGCATAAGAAGGCGCGAAAATATACTATTCCGACACAGGTTTTTTAAGGAAAAAGAAAAAAGAACATAATGAAGTGTAAAAGGTTGTATGATGAATGTAATACCAAAAGCCTAAAACTACCGTAAGGGTCTGCGACCACTTACGGGGTTTAGGATACCACCGTAATTACAGAAAGCCTTGACGGTGGTTTTATTATGTCTGAAAGATTTCATAAATCTAAAATCTCTTGCCTACATTCGCCCCCCACAAACAAAAAGTATGAGCAAAAAAATCGTTGTTATTGAAGGTTGTCGCACACCATTTCTTCGTTCGGGAACTGATTATATGGATTTGATGAGTTACCAATTGGGGCAGTTTGCCATAAAAGGCTTGCTCGATAAAACTGGTATTGACCCCAAAATAGTTGACTATGTAGTGATGGGTACTACCATTCAAAACGTAAAAACAGGCAACGTTGCTCGCGAAGCGGCATTAACTGCTGGAATACCAAATTCAACACCTTGCCACACGGTAACTATGGCTTGCATAAGTGCCAATCAGGCAATTGTTACAGGCGCAAACATCATCCTAAGCGGACAAGCAGAGGTAGTGATTGCAGGCGGCACAGATAGTTGCAGTGATGCACCAATCCTTTTCAATCGCCCAATGCGCAAGAAGTTATTTAAAGCGCAAAAGTTGAAAGGCTTTGCAGATACTTTGAAGTTTGTGTTGGGTCTTCGTCCAAAAGATTTTGTACCCGAGGCGCCTGCTATTGCCGAGTTTCTAACCAACAAATCAATGGGTTTGGACTGTGATATTTTGGCAGCTCGCTACAGTGTGCCGCGCGAAGAGCAAGATAAATTTGCCACTCGCTCACACCAACTTACCGCCAAAGCCTTTGAAAATGGTTTACTCACTGATGAAGTTGTGCCAGTGGAAGTTGCGCCAAACTTCAAAAAGATAAGTAAGGATAATGGCTATCGTGGAGATACCACTGTAGATAAAATGGCTAAGTTGAAACCTGCTTTTGTAAAGAATGGAGGAACGATTACTGCCGCTAATGCTTCCTTCTTAACCGATGGCGCAGCAGTGGTGTTGATTATGACAGAAGATAAAGCCAAAGAACTTGGTTTGAAACCAAAAACAGCTATTCATTCTTACACTTTTGTTGCTGCAGATTTGGAGAAGGAGTTATTGTTGGGACCAACCTATGCAACTTCAAAACTTTTGAAGCAAACTGGTTTGAGTTTTAGCGATATTGATGTGTTTGAATTTCACGAAGCTTTTGCTGGGCAAGTTCTTGCTAACCTAAAATGTATGGCAAGCGATGATTTTGCGAAGCAAAATTTGGGTCGCGATAAAGCCATTGGTGTAGTGCCGATGGATAAGCTAAACACTTGGGGCGGCTCGCTGGCTATTGGTCATCCATTTGGTGCCACTGGTGCGCGCTTGGTAACCACGGCATCTAACCGCTTGCACAAAGAAAATGGCAAGTACGCACTTATCACAGCCTGCGCTGCCGGTGCGCATGGACACGCCATGATTTTAGAAAAACTTTAAAAAAGAGGTTCGAGATAGGAGACTTTAGATAAGATTTGCATCTTTCTCCTATCTCACATCTCATATCTCAACAATGGTTTACCTAACTCGAAAAGAACATTTCAACGCTGCGCATCAGTTATATAATTATGACTGGAGCGAGGAAAAGAATTTTGAAGTGTTTGGCAAGTGCGCTAACAAGAATTTTCATGGACATAACTTCGATTTGTTTGTAACCGTAAAAGGAATACCCAATCCCGAAACAGGATTTGTGATGAACGCCCATGTGCTTAGTAAACTGATGAAACTGGAAGTTACTGCCCGCCTCGACCATAAGAACTTAAACTTAGATGTGCCTGAATTTACTGGCTTGATGCTGAGTACCGAAGTGGTGGTGCAGCAGATATGGAAATGGCTACAGCCGCATATTATTTCAAATGGCTGCCAACTGCATTGCATCAAACTTTACGAAACTGAAAATATTTACGTGGAATACTTTGGCGAGTAGTCAGCCTGTCAAACTTCTAGCTTCCCTTTTCTTTTCTCATTTCTCTAAAACAACACCGCGAAGCATCCGCAGAACCCTCATTAACCGCGGCTACCTCGCGAGTTGTTTATTGGAAAACTATGAGAAACTTGAAGTCTCACGACTTATGCTTGTAATATAGAATGGTGGGAAATATTTGTCAAGTGGCATCCTGTATTTTTCAATTTATCCGAATACTTATTGGTTTTGCACGGACGCCACTAGAAAAAAATGCGGGGCAGGCAATGTCAAATCAGGTAAAATATTTCATTGCACATTCTTAACATAGATTTTAAGTAGAATGAACAACATTTGTACAGTGAACAACATTGTTGTTTAAGCCTCAAACACTTGTGTTCTCCCGTTTAATAGATTTGTAATTATGAGTAGAGAAATAATCTCCATCAAACGTAAAGCATTACGTATCAATTTAGACCATGATGTATATGGAACGTTTGCTGAAATTGGCGCAGGACAAGAAGTAGCGCGCAATTTCTTTCAGGCTGGCGGTGCTTCTGGCACTATTGCCAAAACCATGAGTGCTTACGACATGGCTTTTTCCGACTCTATTTATGGAGAAGAAGGTACAGGAAGATATGTAAGTGTTTCGCGCCTGCGCAAAATGCTTGACCACGAATTTAATTTATTGACTGAGCGACTATCGGGCGAAAAGTATGCTACAAAAAAGTTCTTTGCCTTTGCGGATACCTGCAGTACTATTAATTTTTTAAAAACAAACGATCCCCATGCTTGGTTGGGTATTCGTTTTCAGTTATCGAACGGAGGAGCTACCAACGATGTGAAATTTCACATCAGGTTAAAGGGCACGGATAATGTTTCGCAACAAAAAATAATTGGCACGTTGGGTGTAAATTTGATTTATGCCTGCTATTGGTACAATGATAATCTTGACTATTTTTTAGATTCTCTTTATGACGGACTTTCTACCGAACAAGTAGAGTTGGATATGATTCGTATGAACGGTCCCGATTTGAATGTGGACAATCGTTTACTTGCTTTAAAGTTGGTACGCAAAGGTTACACGGATGCTACTATTTTTGGAGCTGACCGTGAAGTGTATCAGCCTAAAGATGTGCTGTACAAAAAACATATTTTGTGTTTACGCGGAAGATTCCGTCCGGTTACAAAAGTGAATGAAGATATGCTTCGATGTGGTGTAGAGAACTTCAAACAAATAACTGGATGCGAAGACTGTGACCTTGCTGTTCTCTCAGAAATTACCCTTGCTAATTTAGAATCAGATGAAGACTACTCTGATAAAGATTTTTTAGACCGAGCTGAAATTCTTTGTTCGCTCGGTCACACTGTAATGGTTTCTAACTGCCATAAGCACGATAAACTTATTGAGTTTTTAGACAGGTGTCGCCCGCGCAGTATCGGTATCATTATTGGTGTAATGAACATGTTGGAGTTGTTTAAAGAGAAACACTACACCAACCCCGCACGTGAATTACTAACTTACTTTGGCGGTATCTTTACTGGTAACACAATTATGTTGATGTATCCATATCAACCCAATCCTGACAAGCCTGTAATTACTTCTAACAATCTGCATATACCTGATGCGCTTCGTCCATTGTTTTCACATCTAAAGCAAAGCGGTTTTATTGTTGATTTAGAGGGTTATGACCAAAAGGTGTTGAGTATCTTTTCGCCCAAAGTTATTGGCATGATAAAACAAGGTGAGAGCGGATGGGAGCAAATGGTGCCGGATAAAGTTGCCGATATCATCAAAGAAAACTGCCTTTTTGAATACCCTTGTGAGGTGTAAGTTTATGATTAAGTAAGTTATGGAATATTCATAAACTTATGAATCTGCAATGAAATCATCCACTTGGGATGTTGCTTCACATACTCTACCATCAACGGTATTATTTCATCGCTTTTGCTCCATTCGGGTTGTAGGTATAGCACACAGTTCTTGTCCACCAATGCTGCATTTTCTTCTGCCCAACGAAAGTCGTTGGGGTGAAAGATTACCACCTTCAATTCATCAGCCCTTTGCAGACTTTCAGGCAGTGGCTTTTTAAACTTTTTAGGTGAAATGGTTACCCAATCCCAATTGCCAGAGATGGGATAAGCGCCCGATGTTTCTACATGAAGCTGAATATTATTTTTATGTAATAAATCTGTGATAAACATTAAGTTATGCATCATTGGCTCACCCCCTGTTACCACACAAGTATTGGCTTTGGCTTCATCAATAAAGCTGTACATTTCTTCCACAGATACCTGCGGATGCGCAGCGGCATCCCAACTTTCTTTCACATCGCACCACGAGCAACCAATGTCGCAACCGCCCAAGCGAAGAAAGTAGGCAGCCTTGCCAGAGTGAAAGCCTTCGCCCTGCACAGTATTAAAGTGCTCCATCAACGGGAGCAACACACCTAAATTACTTTCCACCAGATAATAATGAAAGATTAAATGAAGGTTGAGAAGAAGCAACAAACTTCAACAGCGGGCTTTTTGCTAGGCCAACTTTCCAAGTAGCTTCAAAAGCTTCTTTAGTATTTACCAAATGGTTAAACACTTCTGTTGAATCATTGATAATGCCTTGCGCAAAAACTGTTGATGCTTCATTGAATGGAAGAATCTGCATTTGATTGCTTTCGTCAACATAATAAAGCAACATCCTGTTAAAGAAGTCTGCTTGATACTTTGTGCCAATTTCTTTTACAAAACGAACGGAACTATCAATGGAGCAACCGCTTGCGCCTGCCATTGATTCATCTACCATTAATACTATAAAGCAATTGTAAAGTAAGCCTCCATCGGAGCTTAGTTGCTGCTTGTGGGCAGTCCATTGACCCGCAAATTGCTTTGCCAGTTCATTTATTTCTGCTGCTTCGGTTGCGTTGAAAACCCTGTTGGCGGCATACACCCAAACTTTTGAAAGCGGGGAAAGACTATTTGATAATTTTGTTTGCATTGGAACGCGAAAATAAGCGAATACAAACAAGCAAGGGGAAACAATTCTAAAAACCTGTGCCGCCTGAGTTCCAAGCGTTGTTTGGGCGCTGGTCGTCCACCATCTGACGCTTGATAAACATGATGTCCACGCTCCAACTTTCGCTATTTGGTCCTTCGGTGTCGCCCTTAAACCACCACGTGCTTGTGGCAGTGTTTGCATAAACAGTTGCTCTTGTACTTTCAGCATCGCTAGTACTAGTAGGGTAAAATCCAGCAAGCACTGCAACAAAGTCTGTTGTGGAAACCCCTGTATTTCTATTAGGGTCATCGCAGTTGCCACAATTAAATCTTCTTACCACAATTGGTTTAGAGCCAGCAACAAAAATATCTCCGTTGGCTTGCACACTCATGCGGTTTTGATTGTTGGTAACAAACACTAATGGTTGATTGCCCGTTTGCCCAAGGTTATTGCTAGGTGGTGCGGCATTGCCGCCAGCCAGCCAAGCTGCGCTAGTTGTTGTGATAGTGCCTCCTCCATCGGTAACGGCAGCGGTGCCCGAAGTATTAAAAGCTAAAGCGGTGTTGAAGCTTCCAGGTGCGGTTGCCCCAGTAGGTCCAACTAATCCTTGCGCGCCTGCCACGCCCTGCAATCCTTGTAGTCCAATATCGCCTGTAGCACCGTTCAAACCAGCAGGTCCAATCAAACCTTGCAAACCTTGAATCCCTTGCGCGCCCTGTTGTCCAGGTGCACCTATAGCTCCCGTTGCACCATTCAAACCAGCAGGTCCAATCAAACCTTGCAAACCTTGAATCCCTTGCACGCCCTGTTGTCCAGGAGTACCTGTAGCTCCCGTTGCACCATTCAAACCAGCAGGTCCATTCAAACCTTGCAAACCTTGAATCCCTTGCGCTCCCTGTTGTCCAGGTGCACCTGTTGCTCCTGTTGGTCCTGTGTTTACGGGAATATTTACTGAATTACCATTGCTGATAGATAAAGTGTTAGTGTTAACATCAAATGCCAGCGTTTGCTGGTCGGTATCTACAGGAAAAGGAACCCATTTAGTGCCATCCCAAAAGTAAAAAAGAATATCAATCGGGTCGAAAACAAGTAAGCCTTTATCGTTGTTGCCGAGTGCTGCACCCAATGCCACGCGTTGCGCCTGATTGAGGCGGGGCGTTAAAAAACCTTTGTCCTTTGCAGGCGGGTCTAAGTCGAGAATTGCATTTGGGTTGGGTAGGTTGGTGCCTATGCCCACATTGTTTTGTGCAAACACATTAATTGCAAATAAAATTGCTGTAAAAAGTAAACTATGCTTCATTCGTTTTTTTTAAAAGTTCTCGAAGGTATGAAATCCTATGTTATGTAGAATGAACAAGTGTTGAAAAAGTTGCAAGATTATATTTTGACTTGTAAAAACTTTATCGTGTTATTTGAAGTCTTCATTAATCATAAATTTCAATAGCATGAGTTTCGTAAAAGAATTTAAAGAGTTTGCAGTAAAGGGCAATGTAGTGGACTTAGCGGTGGGTGTAATCATCGGAGGGGCATTTGGTAAAATAGTTTCATCGTTTGTTAACGACATCGTGATGCCACCACTTGGCATTTTGATTGGCGGTGTAGATTTCAAAGATTTGAAAGTGGTGTTGAAAACTGCGGTGGATGCTACAATTCCGGCAGTAACACTTAACTACGGTTCGTTTATTCAAGCAATTTTTGATTTTGTAATCATTGCTTTTGCAATTTTTATGGCAGTAAAGGGTATTAATAAATTGAAGAAGGAAGAAGCTGCTGCGCCTGAGGCACCTGCAGCACCTCCACGCGAGGAAGTGTTGTTAACCGAAATCAGAGACTTGTTGAAAAAGTAATTTGTAATACAAGGGACAAGGGTCGAAGGACGAG
>CAZKHZ010000099.1:0-13275 GCA_964552715.1 uncultured Chitinophagaceae bacterium
GCTATTTAGACCAAGGCATTTCGATGTGGCATTTTCCACATTCTGAAAATGGCTTGCTGGCATCTGTTCGCGCAATGGAGCGCAACAGTTTTGGGGGGATTTTTAGCAGCAAACGGGCAAAGCATTTGTTGATGGACGAGCATCTTTCTCTAGAAAAATTGCTTCAAATTATTGTGGGTGATGCGGCTTTGTTTCAGCATTATTTATTCGATCAGCAATTTGCGCATCCCGGTTGGAGCGGCATGGCGGCTGTGTTAGAAACACAACCCGAAACGCTTTTAGACCGCAGAAAAATTTCGCTGCATGATGTGATTGCATTGGAGTTGCTGTTGGAGATTGATGCGCTTGACAAAAAGTTTGGCGATATCTGGAAGCCGTTGGCTTCGTTTTTAACCGAGTATCCAACATTCATTTTTGAACCGATTCAAAAAACCGAATTGAATGAAGTAGTTGAGTTATGGCAGGAGGCTTTTGAATGGAGTTACTACGAACAAGTTTTGGTGGGTATTCAAACTGGAAAAAAAGGGGAAAGCAAATCGAATCCCGTTTCTTTTCAATCCTTGTTTTGTATTGATGATAGGGAATGTTCTTTTAGAAGACACATTGAAAAATTAGATACCGATTGCCAAACATTTGGTACGCCTGGATTCTTTAGTGTGGAGTTTTATTTTCAACCAGAGCATGGGAAATTTCGTACAAAAGTTTGTCCGGCTCCACTAACTCCTCAATACATTATAAAGGAGGTTGAAACAACCAACAAACATGGTCGCGATGCACACTTCACAAAGCAAACTCATGGTTTGTTGGGCGGTTGGTTGATTTCGCAAACACTTGGATTTTGGTCTGCATTTCGCTTGCTCATCAATATCTTTTTTCCTTCTAATAGCCCTGCTGCGGTTTCATCGTTCAAGCACACTGACCAATTTGCAAAGCTCACCATCGAAAACGAAAACATTAACGATAAGGTGGATGGAATGCAAGTTGGTTTTACGGTTACAGAAATGGCAAATCGTGTGGAAGGTTTGCTGAAAAGCATTGGGTTGGTAAAAGACTTTGCACCAATTGTATATGCTGTTGGGCATGGTGCAAGCAGCGTGAACAATACGCATTATGCGGGTTACGATTGTGGTGCTTGCAGCGGCAGACCTGGCAGCGTGAATGCTCGGGTGATTTCCTTTATGGCAAATCATCTGCAAGTGCGCCAGTTGTTGCGCGAAAGAGGAATTGACATACCTGACAGCACGGAATTTGTGGGCGCATTGCACGATACCACGCGCGATGAAATTATGTATTTTGATGAAGCAAAATTAACTGCCGAGCAAAAATCATTACATGACAAAAATCGGAAGGTATTTGAACAAGCATTGCATTTTAATGCCAAAGAACGCAGCCGAAGATTTGTATTGATGAACACAAAGCAGGATGAAAAGAAAATTCACGACATGGTGAAACTACGGGCTGTGAGTTTGTTTGAGCCGCGTCCGGAATTGAATCATGCAACCAACGCATTGTGCATTGTAGGCAGAAGAAACATGACCAATCACTTGTTTTTAGACAGGCGCTCGTTTATGAATTCTTTTGACTATCGCATTGACCCCGATGGAAAATATCTGCTCAATATTTTGAAAGCTGCGGCACCTGTGTGTGGAGGCATCAATTTAGAATATTACTTCTCGCGCGTTGATAATTATCGCTTGGGTGCTGGCACAAAACTGCCGCATAATGTGATGGGTTTGATTGGTGTAGCCAATGGCATGGATGGTGATTTGCGCACTGGGTTACCCTCGCAGATGATTGAAGTGCACGACCCGATTCGGCTGATGATAATTGTGGAGCATTTTCCTGATGTGGTTTTAAAAACTATTCAAAGCAACGAAGCTACTTACGAATGGTTCATCAACGATTGGGTGCATTTGGTAGTGGTGAACCCCGAAACCAAAGAACTGTATCGTTTCAGTGATGGTAAATTTGACGCGTATAAAACGCTTCCGTTGCGCTTGGAGCTTGTTGAAAACATCCTGAGGTTAGTTGAATCTTCTGAAGAAAATTTTCCTGTGTACCTAATCAACTAAAGCACCATGAATATAGATTGGATTATAAATATTTTCATCTTCATTCCGATAGTTGGCTTTGTGTTAAGCCTGTTGGTGAATGAAAAAAAAGAGTTGCTTTTATCACGCATTGCATTCAGCACTGCTGGGCTGCAACTCATTACTTTTTCAGTGTTTGCGGTGTATTGGCTGTTGCATGGTCATCCCACTTTAAACCTAAAAGAAATACTGCTATATCAAACCAAAGGATATGAATTTCTGGTAGATTTTTATTTCGACAAAATCTCTGCTGTTTATCTTTTTGTTGGTGCATTACTTACGTTTCTGATTACCATTTATAGCCGCTACTATTTGCATCGCGAAAGCGGCTACAAGCGTTTTTTCAATACTATTTTATTCTTTTTTATTGGCTACAACCTCACTGTTCTTTCAGGCAATTTTGAAACACTGTTTATCGGCTGGGAGGTGTTGGGCATTTCATCGTTTTTACTCATTGCCTTTTATCGCGACCGCTACATGCCGGTGCGCAATGCAGTGAAAGTTTTTTCTGTTTACAGAATTGGCGATGTGGGCATTTTGCTGGCGATGTGGGCGAGTCATCATTTGTGGCATGAGAATATAACTTTCATGAAACTGAATAACTATGAATTGGTACATGATTTTCTGCTTCAACATAGTTCTATTGGCATTTTCATCTCTTTGATGATATTAATTGCTGCAGCCGCAAAATCAGCACAGTTGCCGTTTTCATCGTGGTTGCCACGTGCTATGGAAGGACCCACACCGTCCAGTGCAATTTTTTACGGTTCGCTTTCGGTTCACTTCGGTGTGTTTTTACTATTGCGCACTTATCCGTTTTGGGAACATCAATTTGCAGTGCGCGTTTTGATTGCCTTGGTAGGTATTTCGAGTGCTATTGTAGCATCGTTAATAGCTCGGGTTCAAAGTTCTATTAAAAGCCAAATTGCTTATGCCTCTATCGCACAAATAGGTTTGATTTTTGTAGAAGTTGCTGCTGGGCTTGAAACCCTTGCTTTGATTCACTTTGCAGGCAATGCTTTCTTGCGCACTTATCAATTATTGGTATCGCCATCGGTGGTGAGTTACTTGATTCGAGAGCAATTTTATCATTTCAAACCAAGTAAGCCGAGTGTTGAAGATTCGCTTCCAAAGCGCATAGAAAACACCTTCTATCTACTAGCTTTAAAAGAATGGAACCTCGATAAGTTTATGAATCACATCGTGTTTTCGCCATTGAAAAAATTGGGGCACAATCTAGATTTTCTTTCAATGAGAAATGTGCTGTACTATTTCGTTCCAGTATATGTTATTGGAATTGCGCTGAAATTTTTTGAAGTGCAATTATTGAGTGAAACTGTGGAACATTACATGGCAACAGCCTTTTCATTTATTGGTTTATTGATGGTTTTGCGCAGTTTTGGTGAGCGCAAATCGCCCATGCTGGCTTGGTTGTTGATGGTGCTAAATCACTTCTCGGTGGTGTTAGCAGTGTCGTTCAACGAGCATTTTGATTTTAGTCATGTGTTGCTCTACATGAGTGGCGTATTGCCTGCGGCAATTGTCGGCTTTCTGTGTTTGCAACGCTTACAAAAATCAGAGGCTGGGCACTTTGATTTAAATCAATATTTCGGGCATGTGTATGAGCATCCAAAATTGGGTTTGGTATTTCTGTTAGCCTGTTTGGGTTTGATGGGCTTTCCCATTTCACCTTCGTTTATTGGCGAAGATTTGCTTTTCACGCACATACACGAAAATCAGTTTCTACTCGCATTTTTTGAATCGCTTGCATACATCATGGGTGGCATTGCAGTAATCAGAATTTACGCACGATTATTCCTCGGACCTCATGTAAAAACATATCACGAGACACCCTATAAGACTTCATAATTCACCTAAATTTTTTCAAATCAAAAAACAACATAATCATGTCAAACAATAGCAAATCAGATACTCCCTACTTCGGTTTTATTGGACTCAAGGAGAATTTAAAGTCAGATATAATTTCGGGCTTCTTAGTTTTTTTAATTGCCCTGCCATTGTGCTTGGGTATTTCTATGGCAAGTGGTTTTCCGCCAATCGGTGGAATTTTTACAGCAATTATTGGTGGAATTTTAGTGCCTTTTATTGCAGGTAAAAACGCACAGCTTACTATTAAAGGACCCGCTGCAGGTTTGATTGCAATTGCGATAGCTGCTGTAACAGACCTTGGTGATGGCGACCCGATGGTAGGTTACAAATTAGCGTTAGCAGTGGTAGTTGCCACTGGCTTAGTGCAAGTTATTTTTGGACTGCTGAAAGTGGGCAACCTCAGTGATTTTTTTCCGCTTAGTGTGGTGCATGGAATGCTGGCAGCTATAGGCTTAATAATTATTGCAAAACAGATTCATGTAATGTTTGGCGTAAAGCCTGAAGGCAAAGAAATTCTTGAACTGATTGGGCAAATTCCACACAGTTTTATGAATATGAATTATGAAATTGCCTTAATAGGATTCATCAGTTTAGCGATACTTTTTTTGCTGCCGCTGGTGCAAAACAAATACGTAAAAATGATTCCTGCGCCCATGTTGGTGATATTGGTTTCCATTCCATTGGGTTTGTATTTTGATTTAGAACACGCACATGTTTATCGCTTCAATGGTAGTGAATATCACGTGGGTCCCAACTTTTTAGTAACGCTTCCCAGCAATATGTTTTCGGCAATAACGCTGCCTGATTTCTCCCAAATATTTTCTGGCACATCTATTAAATACATCATCATGTTTGCATTGGTTGGCAGCCTTGAAACCTTGCTAAGTGCCAAAGCGATAGATATGATTGACCCATGGAAACGCAAAACAAATTTCAATCGCGATTTAACTGCAGTGGGGATTGGTAATACCCTTGCGGGATTAGTAGGCGGCTTGCCCATGATTTCTGAAATTGTTCGTAGCTCGGCTAATAAAAACAATGGCGCGCGCACTAGTTGGAGCAACGTATTTCACGGGCTGTTCTTGTTGGTGTTCGTTGCCTTTTTTCCTTTTGTGCTGCACGAAATTCCTCTTGCGGCACTTGCGGCTATGTTGGTATATACCGGCACACGATTGGCTTCGCCAAAAGAGTTTTCGCACACCTATCAAATTGGTAAAGAGCAATTATTTATTTTTATGATAACTATTGTCTTCACTCTTTGGATTGATCTGTTGGTAGGCATTTTTGCAGGTATAATTGCGAAATTTATAACTGAGATATTTTTTGGTGTTCCATTGAGAAACATTTTCAAATCGGATGTGCAAAAAGAAATAATTGATGAAACACACATTCGATTAAAAGTAAATGGCGGTGCGGTTTTCAGTAATTACTTGGGCATTAAAAAACATTTGATGTTATTACCCAAAGCGCAGCATGTTGAAATAGATTTAAGTAACTGCAAATTCGTAGATCATACAGTGATGGATAATTTGCATTTGTTTGAAAAAGACTATCGCGAAACAGGCGGGAGCTGCCATGTAATTGGTTTGGATGCACACAAGCCATTATCCAAACATCCACTTGCTGCAAGAAAATTGCAAGTGCGCTAATTTTTTAATTGTATAAAAATCATTTATGAAGAAAGTAATCATAGCCTTATGGCTCGGTATATTATGCGCAACAGTTTTTGCGCAAAATGATTTACAAGAAAAAAACAAACCGTGGGATATTCCCAACTTGCAATGGAATTTTGGGAAAGATAAAAAGCAGTTTATCCGCTTCAATGCAACTGCACAAATTTGGAATAGATGGAACGAAAGCAACCCTGGCACAATTTTAGAGAACACACCAAAGCCTAACACTTTTGATATTGGCATTCGTAGATTGCGCTTGCAAGTGGTGGCACAACCCTTGCCGTGGATGTTGCTGTATGTGCAATTTGGCATGAATAATTTCAACTCGCTTTCGCCCCGCAAAACGGGAGATTTCTTTCATGATGCGCTGGTTGAATTTACGCCTGTAAAAAAGTATTTATCACTAGGCACAGGCTTAACAGGATGGACGGGTACCGCGCGATTTTCATCGCCTTCAATTGGTAGTATTATGATGTATGATGCGCCATTGTATGAACAAAGCACCAATGATATTACCGACCAGTTTTTGCGCAAGTTGAGTGTGTATGCTAAAGGCAAAATTCAAAAGTTAGATTATCGTGTGGTTTTGAGCGACCCGCTTTCTATCACCACTTCTCCATTATATGATACTACTTATAGCAAGATTTCTAAGTATTCAAAAATTACGCCTAAGGGAAAATCGCTGCAAACAAGTGGTTACTTTATGTATCAAATTTTTGATGAAGAAAGTAATCTGTTGCCATACACCCAAGGTACTTATTTAGGAGCAAAAAAAGTGTTGAATGTGGGTGTGGGATTTTTAACGCAACCCAAAGCGGTTTGGCATTTACAAAACACCGATACGGTATTTAACCCGATGTGGGAAGTGAGTGCCGATATATACACTGACATGCCTTTAAACAAACGCAAAGATGATTGCTTTTCGGCTTATGCAGTTTACAGCTATTACAACTTTGGTCAGGGTTTTATCCGCAACTTAGGTGTGATGAATCCAGCAACAAAGTTGGATGCCACCAAAGCAAGTTTTAATGGTGCAGGAAATGCTTTTCCGATTGTAGGCACAGGGCACAGCGTGTTTGTGCAAGCAGGCTATAAGTTGCCCGCGCACTTTTTCGGCACCAAAGGTTTTTCTATTATGCCTTACAGTGGTTTTCAAATGAGCAAGTGGGATAGGCTTAATTCATGGATGGGCATAGTAGATGCTGGAGTGAACTTTTTATTGGTGGGGAACAAAGCAAAAATTACGCTCAACTATCAAAACCGACCGGTGTTTGATAACAGTACTTTGAAACAAACTTCGCGCGCTAGTGCCGTGATTGTGCAATGGCAGATTGCCTTGTGATTTTAAATTTACGCACAAAATTATTGGCAACATTTTTCATTAACCACCGTCAGCGTTTTCAACGACTGACAGGGTATTCTACCAAGGAAAGTTACCCCGACAATGGTTGCAGACCTTGAAGATGGTTTAGTGTGGGGTGAACTTAAACTTATGATAGGCTTTGGGTTTCAATCAAAAAGCTTTTCAATTTTAGTCGCCATTTCAATATCCTTTGCCGTAATGCCACCAGCATCATGTGTTTGCAGTTTTATTTGAACCTTGTTATAAACGCCCGACCAGTTTGGGTGGTGGTTCAACTTTTCAGATAAAACTGCAACCCTTGCAATAAATCCAAAAGCTTCCAAAAAATCTTTGAACTCAAAATCTTTTTGAATGAAATTGTTGAGGAACTTCCAATCAGTCAACTCCTTCAAATGCAATTTAGTTTCGCTAATGCTTAGTTTTTTGTTTTTCATACTTTGCTAAGTAACGCTCTTTTAATTTCAATCGCTCTTTTTCATTATTCATTTTACTATCGGAAGTAAAAAAGAGGCTTGGCATACCCCTTTATGCCGTCTGATACGCCCCATAATTTTGTGGCAAAAATAAAAATCAACCGTAACCTTTTATTAACGCTACAAGCCTCAATTTCTACAACTTGCAAAAACAGTTCGTGTTTAAACAAACAAAGAGTTCATTTTTACAGCTTATTCATTTATGATGAACTATAAATTTTCTCTACTCTCATTGTTGCTCTCTTTTTTATCGTTTACAAACGCACAACAATCTTTTACACTGCAACAGTCTATTGATTATGCTTTGCAAAACGCGCCAAATTTTCAGAACTATAAAATTGACAGGCAAATTGCCAACGCCCGAAACTTTGAAAGCATCACAAAGTATCTGCCCAAAGTGACTGGTGCGGCAGAATACCGCAACAATTTGAACCTTGCTGTAAACCAACTTCCTGCAGAATTTTTTGGCGGGCAGCCTGGCGAATTTCGCGAAATACGTTTTGGTATAAAATATAATTCCACTGCTGGTTTAGATTTCAATCAATCTATTTTAGATGCTGCTGCCATTGGCGATATACTCTATTCTAAACAGGGGAAAATTTTGAGTGAATATCAAATTCAACAAGCAACTATAGAGCTAAAAGTGAATGTTACCAAAGCCTATTACACCGCGCAACTCAACAGCCAAAAATTAGATAAAGCCGCAAAGGCAGTGGAGCGAAACAAAAAAGTGCATGATGACACTAGAGTGAAACTGGATAATCAAAACGCTACCAAAACTGATTTGAATCGCGCTTACTTGAATTGGCAGCAATCCTTGTATCAGGCTCAATTGGCAAACGATGCACTGCGCCAATCAAAACTTTTACTGATGCAAAATATCGGAATGCCCTTCAGCGAGCAGTTGGGTGTGGCTGAAAAATTACCCATGAATTTTAATACCGATACAGTGGTGCAATTAGCCGAAGCCCAAACAATTTTTGCATCGCGCATCGAATACAAAGCCGAGCAGCAGCAAACACTTTTGAACAAATGGCAATTGCGCAAAACCAATTTGCAATACGCGCCAAACGTTTCGTTTTTCGGTTATGTAGGCGGGCAGGGTTTTTCAAACAATGCCAATGTGTTTAAAGAAAAATGGAATCAAGTTTCGTACATCGGTGTGCGCCTGAATATGCCCATTTTTGATGGCTTGCAAAAAGCTGCTTTGGCTCAGCAACAAAAGTTGAATTTGAAAAAGAATGAAAACAATCTGCGCAACATAGAACAAGTGGTGAATTATCAATTGCAATCATCGGCATTAAGTTTTGCAAATGCTGCACGCAATGTAAAAGTGCAGCAACAAAACATTGCATTGGCAGAAGAAATTTTGAGTGATGTAAAAGTGCGTTACGAAAATGCTTTTGCTACTTATCAAGAAGTGATAGATGCTGAAAATGTTTTGAAAGATGCTGAAGTGCTTTATTTCACTGCGCTTTACGACTATCTAGTTACCGAAGTGGACTGGAAAAAGGCAAACGGAAAAATATAATTGACTCGCTGAAAACTGTACAACTCACGAACATTTTTTACTTTTTAGACAACCGTAAAACTTTATCACTCGTCTAGGGTTATTATTTCAAGTCAATTCCTATTTTTACCAAAATTCAATCAACAAATTAATCAACATGAAAGTAAAACTTTACGCTTTTGCAGCTATCGCTGTTTTTCTAATTGCCTTAACCACCACAACCAATGTTTATACAAATTCTTCCTTAGCCCCTCCGGGAAAAGCAGGAGACCCTACCAATAATACTACTTGTGCAAGCGGTTCGAATTGTCATGGCACAAGCACTTTAGATGGTACAAATGTTATTAGTTTGAAAATTGGCGTTACGGCAGGTGCGCAATCGGAAGCAACTTCAGCTTTTGTTCCCACAGCCAACACAACTTATTTTATGACTATTGATTTAACAGGAACAAGCCCAAAATTTGGCTTCTCAGTAACAGCTTTGAACGCTGGCACCAACATACCTGCCGATTCTTTTACTATTACAAATACTAATGGAACTTTCTTACACTCAAACTTTAATGGTGTAAATTACGTTGCACAAAAAAGCGCATCTTCAACTAAAAGTTGGATTTACAAATGGACTGCTCCTGCAACCATTTCGGGTCCAATCAACTTTTATGTTACAGCAAACATTTCTAATGGCAATGGCAATGAAACAGGCGATGCTATTTACAAAAAGGTAGTTAGCATCAATGGTTCTACCAGTGTGGATGAAATTAGCTCTTTTGGAAGTGTTACCATGTTCCCAAATCCGGCTAGCGAAAATGTAACCATCAATTACAGTTTATTGAACAGCGAATTTGTTACAGGACAAATCATTAACGAAGAAGGCAAGGTGGTAAAATCTCTTTTTGGTGAAAATCAAAATGTAGGTGTGCTTCAAAGCAGCTACAACATTAGCGATCTTGCAGCAGGTAAATACTTCATGCACATCAGCGCATCGGGCAAATCAGTAGTTAAACCATTCGTGAAATATTAACTCTATGAAATATATTAGAAAGGAGGTTGAAAGCAACCTCCTTTCTTTTTTAAATAAAATACATGTATAAAATTTCTGTTCTCTTTTTCATAATCATTATAGTTGCTTTATCGGCTACGCAATCTTGTTCAAAAGATAAGACATTAATACCCAAAAGTTCTGTTTGCGACAGTACCAAAACCTATACTTACACAATAGACGTAAAACCCATTTTTGACGTTAACTGCGCTTCCATTTCTTGCCACAGCAGCATTGTACAAGCTTCGGGAATTAATCTTGCTGATTACACCAACTCTAAACAATATACCGAAAACGGCAAGGTGATTTGCGTAATGAAACACACCTGCACACCTGTAATGCCACAAGGCGCCCCAAAGCTTTCCGACTCATTAATTCAAGTAGTGGAATGTTGGGCTGCTAATGGGTTTAAAAATTAAAATTAAGCCATGCGTATATTATTTTGTTTGATGCTGTTTGCATTTGCAACCAATGCACAAGAAAAAAATTATGACAATACTTTTGCCACCACTTCCGGGAAGGTTCATTTTTTTTCAAAATCTCCTTTAGAAGATATTGAAGCCGTGACTCAAAAAGCCATTGGAGTTTTTGACACTAAAACAAAAAAGGTTCAGGCAAAACTTCCTATCTCAAGTTTTGAATTCAAACAAAAACTGATGCAGGAACACTTCAACGAAAATTATTTAGAGAGTGATAAGTATCCTTATGCCATTTTGGATGGCGTAATTGTAGAAGATATTGACTACACAAAAGATGGGGTGAGAGAAGTAACCTTGAAAGGAGATTTAACCGTTCACGGAGTTAAAAAACCGCGCGATATAAAAGTGAAGATAACCGTTAAGAGTGGCGTTCCTGTTAATGTTGTAAGTGAATTCAGCATTCAGTTGGTTGACCATAAAATAAAAATTCCTAAAGCAGTGTTACTCAATATTGCTGAAGTAATTAAAGTGGATTTAAATTTTGATATGGCGAAATACGAAAAGAAATAAATTGACAGTTCAATAATATAATCGGATGAAAAATTTCTACTCAAATTTTACTTATTCTATACTTTGCTTCACTCTTTTTTCCTTTTTCCTTTTTCCTTTTTCGTCATTTGTTTCTGCTCAAGACTTAATTGACGAGTTGGGTAAGGAGGAATCAAAAAAAACACGCGAATATGTTTTTGCTACCTTCAAATCAACGCATTTGATTCATGGGCAAACCATTGAGATGACAAAAAAGAATGCGCTTGATTTTCGCATTGCTCATCGCTTCGGCAACATTGCTTCATCCAACAACGAACACATACACAACATGTTTGGCTTTGATCAAGCTGCCGATATTTTGTTCTCTGTTGACTATGGTATTTTAAACAACCTGAGCGTGGGAGCCGGCAGAGCAAAAGGCAATGGACCGGTAAACGAATTGTGGTTTGGCAATGTAAAATATCGTGTGCTAGAGCAAACAAAAGATTTCAAAATTCCTGTTTCTATTTCCTTGTTGGCGCAAACTTCAATAAGCAGCAAACGCAGAACGCTAGATGCACCGGAGTCTATCACCAGCTTTCCAAAATGGTATCACCGCTTTTCATATAATGTGCAGGCAATGATTGCCATCAAAGCAACACCGTGGCTAAGTGTGCAACTCACACCAAGCTTTATTTGGCGCAATTTGGTTGCTGAAAATGACAAAAACGGTTTGTTCGTTATGGGTTTTTCTGCCCGTGCAAAGGTGAACAAGCGCTCGGCAATAGTGTTTGAATATTTTTTACCCATTACAAAAAACAACGCCACTTTCAGGCAATACTTTCCGATGGTGCGCGGCATAAAAAATGCAGGTTACTATCCGCCTCTAAACATTGGTTATGAAATTGAAACGGGTGGGCACGTTTTTCAAATCAACTTAACCAACACCGCGGGCTTGCTCGAAAATGATTTTCTTGCCTACAATCCGCACAACTGGGCGCAGGGGCAATTCCGTTTGGGCTTCACCATTGCCCGAACCTTTCAATTTGGCAAAGACATCAATCCATTGACACACCGCCACACCAAAAAGAAATTGCTACGCGATTTAAAAGCTAAGGCTGAGAAAGAGTAGAATTGTTTGAAATAAAAATTAGGCGGCTTTTTTGTAATTAAGTACGTTAATTTCATGCCCTTTAGCTCTTTCTTCTTTTGCGCTTTCCAACAAAGATTTTGCAACATTCCCTTCAATGACATAATCTCCGCAATTGTCGCAAACAAGAGCCGGTACATTTCTAAAGACTACTACCACATCATCTTTATCAAATGTAACAGTGGTTTTTCCTGTAGCCATTGAACCAACTTTACATGTGGTACATACACTCATTGCAAAATACTTGAAACAAAAAGGTTGTTGAAAATTTCAACCACTTTAAAAATACAATCAATTCTATTTCGATTATGGTTTATCCATTTCTACTTTTAATAATTCGACTAGCCCATTTCTCACTCCTCTTAGAGCACCCAATGTTTCTTTAACTGCCATAACATCTTGGTCTTTAAATGGCAAAAGTCTTGTTGTGTGAAAGATTGTCCAACTTGGAAAATTACTTTTAACCTCATTGATAATATTCTCTGGAACACCACCAATTCTAAAATACTCTTCCAATTTTTGATAATCCTGAGGACTAGCGGTATTATTCTCCACCTTGATAAAAACAGAGTTAATATCCTCAATAAACTCTTCAAGAACTTGCCTCTTTGTTTGAATTTGATTATCCATTTTTACTTCTTCTTTTAATACTTTCTAAATCGGGTTTATTCACTTTAGAAATCAATTCGTGCTTTAATTGAATCTCTTTGTACTTCGCATTTGAATCCGTTAATAATTTTTGAATTTCATCATGATATTCTTTAAAATTTTTATTGAATTCATCCTTGGCAGTAACTCTTGCAACCCTGTCTGAATTATAAAATATACCCCACCCAAGAAAACCTATGGAAAGAACTAAAATTACAATTACCGATGAAACTATTTTGACACTGTTATCCTGACTTTTTTCTACTGCACTTATCTTTTCAATCAAAATGGGGCTTCCTTTCACTGTTACAGAATCTGAAATTTTTTGATAAAGTTCTAATTCTAAAATTCTTTTCTGCAACTGTACATTTTGCAAAACCAAACTATCCGTTTTTGTCATTGAAAAAGAGTAACCGCTTAGCGAGACCATTACTAAAACGAAAATTGATTTCATTAATTGTGTAATCATTTACGCTAAGGTAGTACAATTAG
>CAZKHZ010000100.1:0-13194 GCA_964552715.1 uncultured Chitinophagaceae bacterium
TTTATATTGGCGTAAATGACCAAAATCAAGTTGAGGGCTTAAGTACGAATGAAATTCATCGCTATAATCAATGGATTTCTGCCGTAGCAAATGAGCATTTGCATCCAGTAGTTGATTTGCAAACAAGAAATTTATTGATTGATGAAAAAGCTATCATAGTTATTGAAGTAAGCGAGGGCAATACAAAGCCCTATCACGATAAATCTGGCTGCTATTGGGTAAAAAGAGGCAGCGATGTTCGCGCAATTACGCAAACTGAAATGAGGCGCTTCTTTCAACAAGGCGACCAGTTGAATATTGATGAAACACCAACGGCACAAGAAGTGTTTACTTCCAAGAAAGGTATTGTTGAATGGAATATTGACCGCACAAAATTCTTTACACTTTTTGAGCGTAAATTTCAAAAACAAGTAATAGATACCAGATTGCCTTTAGAGCAGATACTTGACAACATGAATCTTTCTAAAGAAGGAAAACTTACCTTAGCAGGTTTGCTACTCATAGGTTTGAATGTTCAAAATGTAAAACATGCTTTTCTCATTCGTGCGGTTGCTTATGCAGGAAATGAAATAAGTGATGATGTATTTGTTGACAAAAGAGATTGTATTGGAAACATTGACGAGCAGTTTTCCTCTGCTATGTCTTTTTTGCGCAATAACTTAGCGCGTATTCAAGATGCCCCAACATTTAATACATCAGGTAAACTTGAAATAAATGAAAAGGCTTTAGAAGAAGCTATTGCAAACGCATTGTTGCATAGAGATTACAGTAAAAATGCTGTTATACGATTATTGGTTTTCAAAGACAGGGTAGAGCTTATCAGCCCCGGAAGTCTGCCAAATCATTTAAGTGTAGAAAATATCAAAAACGGTAATTCTGTAATGCGCAATCCTATTTTGTCTTCGTTCGGCATTTTTATGCTGCCTTATTCAGGTCTAGGTTCTGGTGTACCTCGAATTTTACGCGAGCACGAGCAAACGACTTTTATAGACGATAGAGACGGGCAGCAGTTTACAGTAACATTTAAGCGCGTAGAAAGGCAGTAGGGCGGCAGTTTGCAAAATGATTTCTCAATCATTTCAAACATTTCGTAGGGCTTAACTTGTTAAAGTGTAATGCCTTCGTATATTTGCCTTCCTTTTTTAAAAATAGAAAGGGAAATACGGGAATAGTTCAATGGTAGAATAGAGGTCTCCAAAACCTTTGATCAGGGTTCGAATCCTTGTTCCCGTGCAGATTTTGTTAACATAAAATGCTCCATCAAATTAGAGCAAAACATTAAAATGGAAAAAGTAAAATTATACTTCGTAGAGGCTTATGACGAGTTGCTGCATAAAGTGACCTGGCCTACTTGGAGTGAGCTGCAACAAAGCGCAGTAGTAGTTTTAATAGCTACAGTAATTATTTCTATCCTGATTTCTGCAATGGATATTGTAAGCAAAATGGGCATGGAAAATTTATACAAAATCATCGTAAAATAAAGCACCATGAGTGACGGAAAAAAGTGGTATGTGGTGCGCGTTGTAAGCGGACAAGAAAAGAAGATTCGCGAGCACGTGAAGATGGAAGTGGAGCGCGCAAAGTGGGATCAAATCATTACCAATATTCTTATTCCAACCGAGAAGATTTATACCATTAAAAACGGTAAAAAAACTATCAAGGAAAAAAATATGTATCCAGGATACATGTATATGGAGGTAGATGCTGCAAAAATAAACAACGATATTCTTGGTCAAATCAGACAGGTTGGCGGGGTGTTGCAATACCTTGGCACTTTGAGCCATGCCGAAGAATTAAAACTGTTGGGTAAAGCAGATGAAATGTTGGATTCTACAGAACAAATGGCTGAGCCGTTTATCTTGAACGAAGACATTAAAATTATTGACGGACCTTTCAACGGTTTTATAGGCACTATAGAAGAGATTGTTACTGACAAGAAAAAATTGAAAGTTGAGGTTAAAATCTTCGGCAGAAAAACACCTGTAGAAGTTACTTTTTTGCAGGTTGAAAAGATTGCTTAAAACTTTTTCTTACCATATTTATAAAGGCTGCTTTGAAATTTTAAAGCAGCCTTTTTTGTTTTGAGGAAATTATAGCGTGTAAAGAGAAATGAACTGCCCAACAGCTCAAAACCAATTATAAAGGCATCGAAAATGGCTCACACAATTTTCGCTTAAACTTTTCTAAAACCTTGATTTGCTGTATTAGTAACAACATTAAATACATGAAACTTTCGGAACAACAACGACAAATTATCAGCAATTTTTTTGCGGATAATCCTGTGCTACGGGCTTATGTTTTCGGGTCTTGTGCGCGAGGTGATGCTGATGGTAAAAGTGATATTGATTAACTGATTGACTGGGATTATTCTCAGCCCATTGGATGCACTTTTGTCAGCACGTGGCGTGAGTTGAAGGAGAAGTTAAATAAGGATGTGGATTTTGTTTCAGTAAAGTGGATTGATCCTTCATTGGAGCAGGTAATTAATCGGGATAAGCAATTGGTGTAGGAGAGAAAAGCTAAGTGACCTTGCTTGATTTCAACATATTCTCAAATGTGTTTATGAGTTAGAGCAAATGCTTATTGATGTTGATGAAGATACTTTCTATCGCAATACAGAGAAAAAGTATGCAACAGAGCGGGAATTAGAGATAATTGGAGAGGCGGTGAACCGCATTGCGCCCGAAACTTTAGCAATGTCAAATCATAAAATTCCATGGCGCGATATTGTGGATCTTAGGAATCTCATAACGCACGAATATTTCAGAGTTGATAATACATTGGTTTTTAAAATTGCAATGGAAGAAATTCCTAAATTAAAATCGGCAGTTGCTTTTCTTGTTGGAGAACTTCAAAAATAAAACGAGATAACTTCTTTTAGGGTCGCAATAGATAAAATAAAATAAGTTTTCAGTATGCTCTGCTGAATGACTTAATCTAAAACTCATACTGCCTGTAAGCAATATTCATTCTTGCGCCTACACCAAAGTAAAGAGTCTTTGAGTCAAGTGCATTTACTTTGCTGTCTTTACTGCGATAGAGGAATTCTAAATCAACATACACATTGTGCCAAGGTTGGTAGGTTGCAAGCAAGTTGAAATAGTTTTGCGTTGCTCTTGCACCATTACCTACGTTGTTGCCATATACATTAGTTACAGTTTGAGCTGTGGTGGATTTTAAAATATCACCACCAAAGTGTTGAGCCTTTCCAGTAACAGCATCAATGCTGTCTTCACCATATACGCTGTAGAAGTACTTTGCTGTAACATTTAGTTGTGGAATAATTTGATATCTGCCTGTCAAAAGGAACTCATAAAAGTTAGCTCCAAGTGGATGCGCCAAAGGTTGATTGTAATGCGTATAGTTTGCAGTAACTCCTGTAACAGGGTTGGTGTTGTGGGCGTAGGTAAATGGTCGTGCATAATTAAACTCAGCCTGCAAATCTAAGTTAGGAACCAAGTCAATATATTTTGCTCCAACTTGAACGGCAAACTTATTTGCCCACCAGCCACTGTTTTTTCTTAGTTCAGCAAAATTAAATTCATCAAAAACTACTTGGCTATACACCTGCAAATGATTGAAAGCATTCACTTTTATATCAAATCCAACCAATGCATTATCAGGTGAGCCAAGCGACTGTTCTACTGCGCGATAGAAAATAATAGGGTTTAGATAATGAAACTCAAAGTTGTTTTTGCGGTTAAAGATTACGCCTTCAAAAAAGCCAATGTCAAGAAAGTGAGTAACGTTATAATTCAGGTGATGAAAGGCTCCGTATTTTTTAGGTAGTTCTCTGTCTGAGCCACGTTTGTATTGATTGACTAACTCAGCCCAAATGGTTTGGTAATTGATCCTCCAAACGCGCGTATTCATTTTAAGGAACATGTATGGCGCGCCAAAATCACTTAAATAGAAGGAGCGAATACCATTTCCGATAAAGTTTCTATCGTAACCAAATTGTAGGTCAATGTACTTTAGCACATTCACATTTACATAGCCTCGTGCTTCAAAAAAGTCAATGCCGTTATTTCTAAATACTTTCCAATAACCGTTGTTGGGGATGTATTCCTTTTCATCAATTCTATCGCGCACATACTTAGGATTGCGCATTTGATTTTCGGTTACAGAAAAATAAAAGCCCACTCTTTGCTTGATGTTGAAACGCAGTTCTACACCACGGGTGTTTACAAAAAGAAAATCTTTAGAGCCTATTTGCCCACCAAATCTGAAAGCTAAAATAGGATTGATTCTAAGACTAAAATCTTTCTTTACATCCACATGCCCAAGGCTTGCAGGCTCACGATAAAATACCCAAAGTGGTTTTGTAGTGCGGCTTTTAAGCGTATCTAACCATTCGCTGTTGTCGTCAATAAGATAAGTAAGTTGAAATCGTTTGCGCTTGTTAAGGGTAAGGTTTGAAAACCACATTGCCTCGGCAATCTCCGCAACTATCTGACGGCTATACGGTTTTGCGGATGTATGTGCAATGGGTAATATTTTACCGTAGCGAATATCTAACCTATCTACAATTTGATAGGCATCGTTTCCAAGAGGAATATATGTTTGAGATTGAGCGCCTAAAAAAACAAGCATTGCAAGTACAATGCCACACAATTGTTTCATGCCGCGAAAAAAGATAATTTATTGGTATTTGCTTAATAATCAGGAACAGAAAGCGGCTAAAGTGTTGAATTTGTTGGGCGGTTTTCTATTTGTCAAAATGCGAATGAGTATAGTAGCAAAAGAAAGGGCAACAAACTATTGCTTGTTGCCCTTTACTGTTTTTAAAAACATCCAATGTGTTTAGTTCACATATCGTTGCGATTTGTAGAACGGTCTTGCTTCTTTCTTAGCCTTGATGGTGTAGCTCAAGTTGATTTCATGTGAACCAGATTGGAAACTTAATAGTCTGCCAAAATTCACATCATAAGAATAGCTTGCAAATAGACCTTTCCAAATATGTACACCAAATAAAGCTCCACCTGCATCATTGCTACGATAAATTAAACCAGCTACAATACGCTTGCGAAAGGTAGCGTTGATGTTTACCTCAGCTTGAGTAATGAATATGCTACTGCGCACAAACACGCCCGGAGAAAGTGTGAATTTTTCGCTTGCCACCCAATCATACTTAGCATAAGCCATATAGTGGCGAGGCACTTTGAAAACTGTTGCATCTTTTTGAGATTGGTCGAGGTGGGTAATCGAAAAACCTAAGGTTGTTCCCCATCCTTTGAACTCCACACCTAAACCTAAGTATGCTTTGAAGCGGCTAACGTTATCATATATTCCGCTTTGGTCGGCATCTTGTTGATAAATCAATTCGCTGCCGCGATTAGAGCGGTTTAAAAAACCTAAACTAATACCACCAGAAAGATAGGCTTTGCCTCCTGCTAATCTTTGAGAATAGGCATAAGAAACACGCGCTGAGATGCTGCGCTCTTTACCCAACATGTCATGCACAAACACTAAGCCAACACCACCTTTTATTTTAGGAATGTAACCATAGGCATTTAACAACTGCGTTGATGGGGCTTCTTTATAGCCCACCCATTGCTGCCTTGCCAATGCGCTGATATAAATATCGCGTGTGTTGCCTGCCACCGCAGGGTTAAACACATGGCTATGATACATAAAATGTGCAATCACAGGCTCGTTCTGTGCCTGTGCGCCAAAGGCAAATGCAAGTGCAAATACTGCGGCTAAAAACTTTTGTTGAATACGTTTCATTATTTCTATTTTCTATAGTCTGTTATCTTATTCCTGCGCTCTGATTTCTAAAGTCTGTACTTAATCGTTTTTCAAAACTTGGAAGGTTGTTCTTCTGTTTTTCTGATGTCCATCTTCATCCTTAGCATTCTTCACAACAGGTTGCGTGGAAGCAAAACCTTTTGAAGTAAGACGAGAAGGGTTGATACCCTTTGAAACAAGATATACCACCACGCTCTTTGCGCGATTTTCAGAAAGATTCATGTTATAATCTAACTTGCCTCGTTCATCTGTATGCGAGTTGATTTGCACCAAAGCATCAGGGGTGTCTTCCAATAATTTCGCTAACTTGTCTAGGCTTGGCTTAGATTCTTCACGCAGGCTGTCGCTATCATAATCGTAATAAATGTCATCAATTTTAATTTCCTCTTTTGGAATACGTTTAATAGAAAAATCGTAATTGTTTCCTGTTGCCTTTGAATACTCTTTTGAAAACATTTCCCCTTGTGTGCTCAACTTTTTAGAATCACCAAAATAGCCGGGAGCTATTACATTGATTTTATAATCCTGATTTTTATTCAGGTTAAAAGTGTACTCACCGTTTGCATTGGTAAATGTAGAATCGGTTGTGCCATCCGCAGCAGTTAAAATTACTCTTGCGCCCGCCAGCGGACTTGTATTGTCCACATCAGTTATTCTTCCTTTCACCACAAGATTCACAGTGGTTAAAAAGAAGTTGTAAACATCATCTCCACCTGCACCACCCAAACGATTTGAAGTAAAATAGCCACTTGTTTTTTCGATGTTTGTATAAACAATAAAGAAATCATCATCAGGGCTATTGAATGGGGCTTTTAATTGGGTTGGTTTAGCCCAAACTCCATCACTGCTTTGGGTGCTTGAGTAAATATCTTGCCCACCAAAACCGGGATGTCCGTTAGAAGAGAAATACAATTCATTTTCGCGAGCCACCGGAAAGGTTTCATCCAATTCTGTGTTTATATTATCGCCCAAGCTGCGAGGCTCGCCCCATTCTTCACCATTTTTACGCATCACCCAAATATCACTGCCGCCTTTGCCACCTTCCATTTTTGCAGAAAAGAAAAGCAATTTGCCATCAGCAGAAATGGCAGGATGTTGCATATCAACCGTTTGTTTAGATGAAAGTGAAATCAACTTTGGCGTAGTCCATGTTCCGGTGCTTTCATCATAGCTAGATTCAGCAATGCTGCAAAAGCTAGTTTTAGATTTGTTGTCATTGCATTTATTAAAGTAGCCTGTTTTTGTTTTATCAGAGTAGGTCAAAATACCTTCATTAAATGGGGTATTCAATGCTTCCACTTTTTTAGGTTTCGACCACATTTTGTCGTCTTTTTGGTAGGAGGATACAAGCACATCCGAAAAGGCTTCGCCATCATAAGCGTAAATCTTGTCGGCAGCTTCGATGCGAGAGGAAGTGAAGTAAACTTTATCGCCAATTGGCTGTGCCGCATAGTCATTAAAGCGGCTGTTCAATGATGTTTCATTGAAAAGTGTATAGATCATAGGTTCGGGTGTAGTGCTCAATGCGGTATTGCAGTTATTAATCAATCGCGTTGCATCTTTATCACCTGGCACTTGCTCTAAGAATGCCTGAAACTTACCCTTTGCATTTTCATATTCACCTAAACGCAAATAGATATTACCTTGATGAAATAAGTAATTTGGATTTCCCCACCCACGTGCTTTAGCTTTATCATACCAACTTAAAGCATCTTTTAATTTGCCTGTGTGGCGATAACATTCAGCTACTTTAAATGTCATATCCGCCAAGCCTTTGTTGCTTTTTGATTTTGCTATAAACTTCAAATACATCGGCAATACCGTTGCGTACTCTCTGTTTTCAAAAGCGGCATCAGCAATCTCTTCATCTGTTTGCGCTTGCGCTGAAAACGATAAAAGAAAAAGAGATAACGAAAAAAGTATTGCTCTTGCAATAAATGGGTTGGTGGAATTTTTTTTGCTCATTGAATCGGATGGTTCGTATTTAGTTTGAATAGATGTCATGATGTGTGTCGCTTATTCTTGAATTAATAAAACGGTTCCTTTAACAGTAGTATTTTTGTCGGTGATGTTTTCTAACTCTACAATGTAGAAGTAAGTGCCTGGAGAAACTTTTTTGCCGTTGTAAGTGCCATCCCAACCTTCAATACCTTTGTAAAGTTCTTGTCCCCATCGGTTGTAAATTACCAAGTCGTAATCTTTTAGAAACACATCATTTCTGCCGTCTTTGTTTGGTGTAAAGGCGTTAGGGAAGTCAGACACTTTTACAATTGCTGTATCGGCAACACTGCGGCAGCCATTATCTAAGGCAACTACCACCACGGTATCTTTATCATTAAATTTAGATGAAGCGTAAAAATTCTCTGGACCTTCCTGCACCAAGGTGCCATTTACATAAAACTCATACTTAGCATATCCATTCGGATTAGCAGTAAATACCAATTTTTCTTGCGGAAGAATTTTATTCTCCAACTTATCGCTGGTAAGTGTTACAATAGGTAGCGATTTCACTTCAACTGTAATTTCTTTTCTTGCTTCCAAGCTTTTGCAACCCCCTGTTGATGTTGCCGAAACAAAGAATGAAGTGGTTTCAAATAAAATGTCTGTTGTTAAGGTTGTGCCTGTTCCTAATTGATTTCCATTCAACGGAGCGTCCCACCAAACAATTGTTGCCCCTTGCGAAGCAGTAGCTGAAAGTGTAGCGGAATCGCCATAACAAATAGATGTATTGTTTGTAGATAGATTTAAGACTGTTGGAGCTTTAACAACGGTGACAATTGCAGGAACTCTTGTGCCGCTGTGTCTGCATCCAAACTCATTTACAGATTCTAAGTAGTAGGTTGTTGTGGTTACTGGAGAAACAGTCAATGGACTAACACCAACCAAGTTACCTCCTGTTTCAGCATCATAGAAGTTGTAAGAAACTGTTCCGCCTAAAGAGTTTGTACCTGTAAGCACTGTGTTGGAACCCTCACATATTGTTGCATCTTTTGCAGTGGCTGTGGGAACTGTTGGTGCCACTTTTACATTTACACTTAAAGTTGCAGGCGAGGAAGTGCCACAAGCATTGGTTGCAGTCACACTAACAGTTTGCGCACCGGCTGTTGTCCAATTTACCGTTAAGCTTGTTGTGCCTTGTCCCGAAACAATAGTGCCTCCGTTGCTAACCGTCCAAGTATAACCTGTGGCATTTGGAATAGCGGTAATGGTATAGTTGTTTAATCCCGGGCAAACATCATTTGAACCTTGTATAGTTGCCGACATTACAGGTGCCGGAGGATTCACAGTTACATCTAAAGTAGAAAGCGTACTTTGCCCACAATCATTTTCGGCAAAAACTGAAAGCGTGTAAGTGCCAGGTGATGAAGCCCAATTTACGGTGATGGAAGTTGTTCCTTGGCCTGAGGTAATTGTTCCTCCACCAGAAATTCCCCAACTATAATTTGTTGCATTTGGCACAGAACTGATAGTGTAAGTTTCAGATGTGCTGCCACATGTAGAAAGTAGCCCGATTATACTTCCTGGTCGTCCAGGTTTATCGGCTTTAACGCGTACATTAATTGTTTTTGTAAGACTGTTGCTGCAAGAACCTGTTGCAACTACATTTACTGTTGCATTTCCGGGTGTAGCCCATGTTACAGAAATACTTATGGTGCCTTGACCTGAGTTTATCGTTCCGTTAGTAACCGTCCATTGATAACCATTGGCATCTTGCACAGGTGCAATGCTGTAAGTTGTTGTAGAAGGGCAAACTGCTGTATCGCCTGTGATATTTCCTACAATAGGGGCACTGCCATTTAATACAGTTACTTGCAATGTTGCTTTTACACTTGAGCCGCAAATATTATCGGCAGAAACTGCAACAGTATAAGGACCGCCAACTGTTGCCCAATCTACATTTATGGAAGTAGTTCCCTGTCCAGAAAGTATTGTGCCGCCTGCGCTCACTGTCCATGTATATCCAGTTGCGTTTGCGCTGTTTTGAATGGTGTAGGTAGTTGCTCCCGGGCAAGGTTGATTATTTCCTGTGATTGTAATCGGTGGGGTAGGAGTGGTGTCTGAAACAGTTACATTTAAAGATGTATTAGCGGAACTTCCGCAAACATTTTGTGCCGATACACTAATTGGGAAAGTACCCGTTCCTTTCCAGTTTACAGAAACAGATGTAGTTCCTTGACCGCTAAGTAAAGTGCCTGGGCTGCCCACTGTCCAATTGTAAGTTGTACCATTAGTAGCTGCACCTACTGTGTAATTGTAATTGCCTTTACATACAACTTGTGTTCCTGTAATGCTGCCCAAACCTGTTGGTGCTGCTTCGGTTACAGTAACTGTTTTTACTGTTGTATTGCTTGTGCCACAAGAATTTCCGGCAGTGGCAGATACTGTATAGGTACCTGCTGTAGTCCAGTTGATATTAATATTGGTGGTGCCTTGACCTGATGAAATAGTTCCTCCACCAGAAATTGACCAAGTATAGGTAATTGCATTGTTCACAGCCGCAATTGTATATGCTTTCGTTCCAGCACAAACAGCGGTATCTCCTGTAATTAAAGTTGGTGCAATAGGTGCAGCATTTTGAACATTTATGCTCAGCGTGTTTGAGGCATTTCCGCAATCGTTGCTTGCCACAACCGAAACAGTGTAAAGCCCACCCGGTGTTGTCCAATTTATGTTTATTGATGTAGTTCCTTGACCTGAAGTGATGGTTCCGCCATTGTTTACGCTCCATACATAATTGCTTGCATTGGCAACAGGAGTAATAGAATAAGTTTGAGTACCCGGGCAAACATTGTTAGTGCCAGTTATTGGTGGCACTGATGTTGGTGGAGCTGTTTTTACATTTACCTGAAGCGTATTGTTTGCACTGCCACAATCGTTGGTTGCAGTAACTGTAATGGTGTGCGGTCCAGCCACGGTCCAAGCAATGGTAGCGTTCGTTGTATTTTGACCGCCAGTAATGTTTCCACCGCCCGATATTGCCCATGTGTAACCAGTTGAGCCAGCTACATTATTGATTGAATAATTATGTACACCAGGGCAAGGAGCTATAGGACCAGTAATGGTTCCTACCGAAATAGGTGTGCCGTTTTTTACATTTACAGTATATGTTCTTTGAACTTGCCCGCAACTGTTACTTGCTGTTGCGGTTAAGGTGTATGGTCCTCCTGCAGTTGTCCAATCTATGGTTACTGTGGCTGTGCTACCGCCACTTATTACAGTGCCACCGCCTGACAACTGCCATGAGTATGTTGTAGCACCTGTCACTCCACCCATTGTATATTGCTGGTTGCCAGGGCATGGATTATTGTTTCCTGTGATGCTGCCTCCTGTTGGTGGACCTGCTTGAACATTTACAGCAAGTGTATTTGTTTTTGTGCCGCAGGTATTAGTAGCGGTTACAGTAATAGTTTGATTGCCTGTTCCTGTCCAGTTGATAGTGGCAGAAGTGTTAGTGGAACTTGTAATATTACCACCGTTTGTAACCGACCAAACTACAGATGTAGCGCCACTTACCGCACCAACCGTGTAGTTCTGGCTACTTGGGCAAGGTGCAGCAGCACCGGATATTACGCCAACATTTGCAGGAGGTTGATTTACTATTACCTGCACTGAACCTCTAGTTGCGCTCACACAACCCGGGTTAGTGTTATCATCGGCTTCTACATAATAAATTGTATTAGTGATTGGTGAAACCGTAAATGGTGCATTTCCTATTGAAGTTCCCCCGTTTGCTTGTGTATATATTTTGTAAGTAACATTTGACCCGCCCGTTGCAGTTATCTGAGCAGATTGACCCGAACAAATAGTTGTTGGATTGGCAGATACTGTTGGTGTTGCAGGCTTGGGGCTACATTGAATAATTCTGCATGCTACCACCACTCCAGGCGTTATAGATGCTGTTGTAAGACCTCCACTATTTCTAACATTTGTAGTAACAATAGTTGGGGTAAAAGTATTTATAGACGGACTGTAATTATCGCGAACAAATGTTGCGTTTGAATGAGGGCAAGTGGCTCCAATTCCTTGAGTGCCGTTTACATCTGTTTTAGTAACGCCAAAATCGTAAAAGCCAAGTGAGCCTGTAGTATCTGCGCTTAATGAATTCATTAAATACCCTGAATCTGCGGCTTGAATACCAGTGGGTAAAATTGAAATAAATGAATTGTAAGAGCGGGCAAAAAGAACAGCACCTGTTGAGCGATTTGCTTTAAATATGATTGACGTAAAGTTATTAAATGAAACTCCTGAGCCAAAAACTGCGAACTGGTTATCCAGTGTTTTGGTCAAGCTGCCTGCCTGAACAGGTATGCCCGCTGTTGTATAGCGGCTGTTTGTACCAATAACCGATGGGGCAGAATTTGGCGCACTCCAATTGTATATGAATGCCCCTAAATTATCTAAACCCGACATTACAATATCATTGCCCGAATCTCTTATAACAGAATTGATACTTTCTTCATTGCTGTTGCCAAATCTTCGTGCCCATTGCAGTGTACCGCTAATATTTAGTTTTAGAACTACGGCATCACTTTGCCCGTCATTACCGGTCATTGCAGCAGAGCCTACCAACACATATCCATCGCTTACTTCCACAGCATCATTCAAGAAATCATCATCATCAAAGGCAGTGGTGTAAAAAAAAGTTCTCATCCACGAAATAGTGCCGCTGGCATCTGTTTTAAAGCAAAACATTTTTGAAGAATCTTGTCTTGCAATGGCACCCGCTCCATCAGGATCAACACGCGAAGCTGAACCAACAACTAAGAATCCACCATCTGTAGTTTGAATTACTTTGCTTCCGAAGGCTCTTGCTCCTGAAACAGGAATGTATCGGTATTGCCAAGTTATACCAAATGTGTTACTAAGCCTTGCTAACAGGCATTGCCCACCCGAACTACCGGTAACAATGTAGCCTCCCCCTGTTGCGTTTTTTACATCAGCCAAATCGGCATCGCTGGTAAATGCGCCACTTCTAAACAATTGGCTTCTAATGTTATTACCGTTTTGGTCCACCTCGGTCAAGCCGCCTTGAACGCCCAATGGTAATCCTGAAAAATTTCTGGTTACAGTGGCAGAAAAAACATAGTTGCCTGCTGGGTTTTGAACCATTCCTGAAGGAATATCAAATTCACCTAGGTTATATTGAATTCTAAAGGTTGTTTGTTGTGCCTGAGCTGAAAATAGAATTGTGCTAAATAATACAGTCGCAATAATTCTTGTTGAAAATGTGCTTGCAAAAGCCATGATGAGAGAATTTAAGCGGTGAAAATATTTATTTGTATAACATTTGCTAACAAAATGGTAATAAACAATTTAGGACAAAAAATACTTTGCAGCCTTATTCTATCCTGCTTTTGTTGAATATTTGAAAACACTTTAAAATATATGTAACTACTCACCACAAAAATACACACAACAAATATAGTAGTTGAAAAGAGGTAT
>CAZKHZ010000101.1:0-13123 GCA_964552715.1 uncultured Chitinophagaceae bacterium
AAGCCTAATAAGGATTACAAAGGAAAATAGCATCAATTTTGTCCATTAACCCAAAAACATTTGAAAGTCTGATTTAATTAAATTTACTTTGCATCACAAAGCACTTTTAAATGAGCGATTCTAACGAACAGTTAAAGCAGATTCAGGAGATACATAATATGATGACGCGCTCCTCGCGTTTCATTTCATTAAGCGGCCTTTCTGGTGTATTTGCCGGAATTTTTGCCTTGGCGGGTGCTGCGGCATTTTACATATACATCAACCAATCTACTTCTTATGGAAGTATGAAGGACTATCTGCAGGAAATTCCAGTTGAGATAGGAAGCGACTTTCTAAAATTTTGTTTTATAGACGCAGGACTTGTCTTATTCTTTTCATTATCAGCAGGCATCTTTTTCACTACACGAAATGCAAAACGCAACGGACAAAAAATATGGGACAAAACAGCTCAGAAATTACTCTTACATTTAGCTGTACCATTAGTCACAGGCGGTATTTTCTGTTTGATACTTTTATGGCATGGTTTGTTTGGATTGGTAGCTCCAGCAACATTGATTTTTTTTGGATTATCACTCTTAAATGCTTCAAAATATACGTTAGATGAGATTCAATATTTAGGATACTGTGAAGTACTGCTAGGCTTGATTGGCAGCTGTTTTATAGGCTATGGTGTTACACTTTGGGCAATTGGTTTTGGTGTGCTGTTGATAATTTACGGTTTGATAATGTATGTGCGTTACGAATCAAAACCAAAAGAGAAAAAATTTTGGTAAATTAATTGATAAGGGAAACTATAGAATAAAATTTTACTAGAATTTGAGATTGCTGAAAAATGAGCGCGTGTGAAAAATTTAATTGAAAAAATAAATAAAGGTTTTGAAAATCGAATTCGATTAGGAATCATGAGTGCATTGATGGTAAATGATTCAGTTGATTTTTTAACGTTGAAAGAATTGTTAGATGTTACCGATGGAAATTTGGCAAGCCATGTGAACGCTTTAGAAGCATTAGAATACGTTGCTGTAAAAAAGGAATTTGTAGGTAAAAAAACTAAAACTTCTTATAAGACAACCAAGCTTGGTAAAACAGAATTCAATCATCACTTAAAAGCTTTAGAGGAGTTAGTTAAACGTAGTAAGTAAAAAAATTTGCTATTTTACTTTGCGATACAAAGTACTTTTAAATAATAAATATGAAAAAGGAAATCACAAAACTGCAAGTCAGCATCAATGCATGGACAATATTCTTCATAATTGCCTTAGTAATAAGTGGTATTACTGCCATTCCTGTAAAGCAAGAAATTGATTGGCTGCTCAAAAGTGAATTTATTGCATCAGGTTTTGTTCGTGATTGGTTGATTGTTGTTCAAAGTGATTTGAACGCTACACCCGGACATATCTTATACGGCTTTGATTGGTTGGCTTTTGCGCACATAGTAATTGCCATTGCATTCATTGGTGTGCTTCGCAATCCTGTAAGAAACATCTGGGTAATTGAATTTGGAATGCTTGCCTGCATTAGCATCCTGCCATTTGCATTTATCATGGGCGAAATGCGAGAAATACCTTTATGGTGGTGCGTGATTGATTGCAGCTTTGGAATATTTGGCATGATTCCATTGTGGATTGTTTGGAGAAAAATCAAAATGCTGGAGAGGTTGTTGAGCCAAGAAAATCAATACGTATTTTTTTAGAATCATAAACACCAAGAAAATTTCTTTATCACAAAATTGAATTGCATGGTATAATTCTACATCACCAAAAAATCAAATATCATGCGTAAAAACGATTGGTTGATAATTGCAGGAGCAATTATTTATTGTGTATTGTTTTATCATCAAAATACAGGAATAAATTTTCTGCTGTATTCTTTGCTTTTACTTGGGTTTACTTTATTTGAGAATAAAGAATTGCTTCGGCAAAAATCTTGGCTTGCAGTAGCAACTGGAGTTCTAATTTCCTCTCTTACTGTTTTTGTTTACGGTAATCAATTTCCGGTTCTCGCAAACATTGTTTCCTTGATTTTACTTGCAGGAATCAGCTTTAAGCCAGAGTCTTCAGTAATGATTGCATTTATACATGCGGTGTTCTCTGCACTTGCATCCATACCTATTTTCGTTATATGTTTGTTCAATAAATCTGGTAAAGAGGAAAGCGTCAAAGTACCAATGGGTAAGAACATTCTATTTATTTTAATGCCGCTTTTAGTTTCAACTATTTTCTTTTTTCTCTATCGCGCTTCCAATCCTATTTTTGACCTATATGCTCAAAAATTAAATTTCGATTGTATCACTTGGCAGTGGGTTTATTTTTTCCTTATGGGAATGGTGTTGATGTATGCTTTTTTCAATCAGTTAATATTAGAAGATATTGCAAAAGTGGACAATAACTCTCCAGATAAACTCTCCACTATTTCCCATGAGAATCACCTCTTAAGTTGGATTGGACAAAGAGTAAATGTTTCGAGTGAAGTATTTACAGGGGTATTGCTATTTAGTCTGCTTAATATGCTGTTGTTTGCAGTGAATGGTTTAGATTTTTACTACCTCATTATTTTAAAGAAACTCCCAGATGGAATGAGCCTCTCAAAGTTTCTGCACAATGGTACCAACGCGTTGATTTTTTCTATCCTTCTTGCTGTTGTTATTATTCTATTTTATTTCAGAGGTTTTTTAAATTTCTACAAGAATAATTTTTGGCTTAAAACACTAAGCTGTATTTGGATTGTACAAAACATCATACTGATAATTTCTGTTGCACAACGCAATAGCATTTACATTGCAGAATATGGTTTAACACATAAACGCATTGGCGTTTACTACTACTTGGCACTTTGCGTAATTGGTTTGGCAACTACTGCAATTAAAATTTATGCGCAAAAAAGTAACTGGTTTTTATTCCGAAAAAACTCTTGGATATTCTACACCGTGATGATTGTAAGCTGTCTTATTGATTGGGATAGTGTGATTACAAAATTCAACATCCAAAATTTTGAAAAAGACCGCGCTATGGAAATTGACCAACATTATCTTACGGATTTAAGTCACACTAACCTTGCTGTACTTTACAAGTATTATGTGGTTGAAAAGAAGAATTTAAAATCGAATAACAAAGCTTATGAAAAGCGAACTTCGTATAGTAGCTCCGACAGTTTTGAAACTGTGTATAATCAACTAGATGAAGATAGTATGTCTGTTGTTGTAGAGAAGAAGTATAAGAATTTATTGCAAGAAAAATCTGAGTACGGTTGGCAATCTTTTTGCCTTAGCAAATATCAAAACTTGCAATTGGTTGAAGGCATGAAACAACCCTAAATCATTATCATTTTAAAGGCGAATTATGAATTACCATAAAGTAGTAAAAGCTCTTTTTGCACTCAGTATTTTCTGTGTATTGATGGAAGCTGCACGAATAGTAAAAAGTGGAACTCTGGGATATATTTTCCTAGTTTGGAATTTAGTATTGGCATGGATTCCATTCTACTTTTCTATAATAATTCAAAATGTAATCACTAAAATTAAAATCATACTATTTTTCGTTTTGTGGCTGATGTTCTTCCTAAATGCACCATACATCATTACTGATTTTTTGCATCTGCCACCTAAAGGAATTATACCGCTTTGGTTTGATGTGTTTTTGCCGATTGCTTTTGCATGGATAGGTTTATTACTCGTGATCTTGTCACTGTATTTAATGCAGCAAAAATTGCGCACTGCTATAACATCATTCAGCATAAATATTCTGATACTGCTAGCAATAGCATTGAGTGGCTATTGCATTTATCTCGGTCACTTTTTGCGATGGAACTTATGGGATGTTCTACTAAATCCGACCGACATTTTCATTCATACTATTAAAATGTTTATACATCCTTTTCAATATACCACAGCATGTAGCGTAAGTATTGTTGCTACATCATTTATCGGACTTAGTTATATAAGTTTAAAACCTATTATTGAATCAAAAGACAATAAATTATGACTAGAGTTATTGGTATTATAGTAAGGTCTCTTAGTGCTGGTTTAAAATCAATGATTTTAGCAGTATTGATACATCTTTTGTTTATTCCACTTATGATTTGGAGTGTTGGAAATAACGCAGAAAATGAAACTGTATTTATTGGATTTGCTGTATTTATCATTCAATGTATTTTGCAAACTACAATCATAGGCATTGTATATTTCTTCTCTGTGGCCGCATTGTTTCTTGACGATTTATCGGAACTCAAAAAATCTGCGGAGCAATTAACCGTGAGGTATTTTCCGCTTATTCTTATATTATACATTGTAGTGTTTACAATATCATTTAAAATTGGCAGCGAAAAAAATTTACCGTTTATAATTTGCGCATCCATACCACATTTAATTGGTGTAACAGTTGGCTTGCTCTTTTTGATGCAGGAGCTAAAGCAAACGTTTGGAGAGTTCACTGCGAATATATCTGACCAAGGTCAGACAGATAAAACTAAATATTAAACTCCATCATCGAAGATTTAAAAACTGTTTCGTAATAATTTTCATACATCGGCAAAATATTTTCGAGCGAAAAAGTTTGTGCATGTGCAAAAGCATTTTTCTTAAATTCTATTAGGCGTGTTTCATCGCTTAGTATGAAGATGGCATTTTTAGCCATATCTTCTATATCGCCTACATTGCTCATAAAACCTGTTTTGCCTTGAATCTGAATTTCGGGCAAACCACCCGCATTAGAAGTGATTACAGGCACTTCGCAAGCCATCGCTTCCAATGCTGCCAAGCCAAAACTTTCGGTTTCAGAAGGCAGTAAAAACAAATCGGCAATGGCAAGTAAATCTTCCACAGCATCTTGTTTGCCAAGAAAACGAACGTGTTCGCAATTACCCAATTGGCGACAAAGCAATTCAATACTTGTACGCTCGGGACCATCGCCCACTAACAATAATTTTGAAGGAATTTGTTTGCGCACTTCATCAAACATCAGCACTACATCTTCTACTCTTTTTACTTTTCGGAAGTTAGAAACGTGTATCAGAATCTTTTCTCCCTGTGGCGCAATGGCTGTTTTAAAATGTTCTTTATTGGTTTTGCGAAAGCGGG
Organism: uncultured Chitinophagaceae bacterium; assembly: GCA_964552715.1. Lineage (GTDB taxonomy): Bacteria > Bacteroidota > Bacteroidia > Chitinophagales > LD1 > UBA7692. Next base: position 5,075 of record CAZKHZ010000101.1, read on the forward strand.
CGAAGTCTATAAAATTTGGAATTACTTCAATATGCTTTTTGATATTAAAATGCTTGTATGTATCTGCTTTTAGGGATTCTGAGACCGAAGTAATGCCATCGGAATGATTGATGGAAAAAGCAACAACAGGCAGGTAACTTGGGTCGCGACCAACAAGTGTAATATCTGTTCCGTGTAGCGTTGTGATGAAAGGAATATTTATTTTTTGCTCCTTTAAAATATTTTGTGCCATTAGAGCAGAAGAAGCATGAGGAATGGCATAGTGTACATGTAGCAAATCCAACTTTTCAAACTTTACTACATCTACAATTTTGCTCGCCAAAGCTGATTCATAAGGAGTATATTGAAATAATGGATAATCAAGGGAACTTACTTCATGATAGAAAATGTTTTGGTGAAAGGCATCTAAACGAACAGGTTCCTGATAGGTAATGAAATGAACATGATGACCTTTTTTGGCAAGTGCTTTGCCCAACTCTGTTGCCACAACACCACTGCCACCATAAGTTGGGTAACACACAATTCCTATTTTAATGAAATCCATAAGAGCGAAGGTAGAAAGTTGATTGTACGAATAGGTTAAAGAGATTTAAATAGAAGGGGCGAGGGGCGAGGGACGAGGGACAAGGGACGTTTGCAGCCGTCCCCCGTCCCTGTTCGTCCCCCGTCTCTTTGTAATATCAAACAAATAAATCTTCCAATTTGTTTGCGCGCGAGCCTTTCACCAAAATCAAACTGTCGGTTGGAAGGTTTTCACCAAGCCATTCTTTAGCTTTTTGAGTGTCTTCAAACCAAATTGCTTTTTCTTTAGTAAAAGAAAATTCGTTGCCAATAAATATGAGTTGATGCAATGGAATTGAAAGGGCAAGTGCTACAATATCTTGATGCACTTCTTCCGATGCAATACCCATTTCTTTCATGCCTCCGAGAATGGCAATCTTCTTTTCGCCTCTACTGGAAGCAAAGTTTTCTAAAGCTGCTTTCATACTGCTGGGGTTGGCATTGTAGCAATCTAAAATAATAGTGTTGCTGCCCTTAATTACTTGCTGCGAGCGATTGTTAGAGGGAACATAATTTTCAATAGACGATTTTACTTTTTCAAAAGGCACGTCAAAATATTTGCCGATGCAACAAGCTGCCAACACGTTTTCAAAATTGTAGTTGCCAACCAAATTGGTGCTGATGACTTCGTCATTCATTTCAAAATTCAGAAAAGAACCCTCAACTATTTTGCCCGAACAAAAGTTGCTTTTTGTTCCATAAGTAATTAGTGTGCGCTCATTAAAACCTGCTTCGGTAGCTTTAGTCATCAACAATTCATTATCGGTATTGATAAAGATTTTTGCATCCTTTTTTACCAGAAAGCGATACAATTCTGACTTGCCCTTTACTACACCTTCAAAACCTCCAAAACCTTCGAGATGTGCCAAACCAACATTAGTAATTAATCCAAAATCTGGTTCGGTGTAATGGCAATATGAATCAATTTCTCCTTGATGATTTGCACCCATTTCTATTACAGCAAAATCTATATCAATTGGCATTGAAAGTAAGGTGAGCGGAATGCCGATATGGTTGTTTAAATTCCCCTTGGTTGCCTGTGTTTTAAATGACGTAGAAAGCACAGCAGCAATCAATTCCTTAGTAGTTGTTTTACCGTTGCTTCCGGTGAGTGCAATTACTTTTCCGGTGAATTGTTTGCGATGATAAAATGCCAATTGTTGAAGTGTAGTCAATACATTTTCAACTTTAATTAATCTTTTATCATTTGAAACATCTTCATCAACAATAGAATAGGCTGCGCCATTTTTCAATGCCTCCACAGCAAAGGTGTTGCCGTTGAAATTTTCACCTTTTAGCGCAAAAAAGAGATTGCCGTAATGAATGTTTCGTGTATCAATAGTGACACCTGTTGATTGTTGAAAAAGTGTGTAGAGCGATGGAATGTTCATATTGAAGATTACTAAAGCAATAATACTATTTGCAGCAGAATCAACAGCTATTCTGAAATTTAATATTGCACTCGTTTGCTATAAGTGCTTTACTTCGCAAACAAATTAATTCAGTGTTTATGAATAGAATTTTACTGCATTCAATACTTATGTTTTTGTGTTTATCTGCCATGTCGCAAGATTTGAAACATTGCGGGGCTGATGAATTTGCTTATGAGTTTTATCAATCGAATCCACAATTGCAAAAACTAATGGAGCAAAAGCGTGAAGAGCTTCGCATGCACACAAAAAAGTATGTGGCAGCAAATTACGCAAGACGTTCAGCCGATTCTATTTTGACAATTCCTGTGGTGTTTCATATCATTCATAATTATGGAAACGAAAATATTTCGGAAGCACAGATTGCAAGCGGCTTGAAAGTTTTGAATCAGGGATTCAGAAAGCAGCTTGCAGATACCGCCAATATTGTAACTAATTTTAAATCCATTGCTGCCGATTGTGAAATTGAATTCAAGCTTGCAAAACTTGATCCCAACGGAAAGTGTACCAATGGAGTCAATCGCATTGCCTCGCCACTCACCAACATTGGCAACCATAGTGTGAAAAATCTGGTTCATTGGAATCCTTCAAAATACCTTAACATTTATGTAGTGAAGAAGATTGCAAACCTTGCTGGACATTGTTTAATGCCCGACCAAGCTGCTACAAAACCCGAATGGGACGGCATGGTTATCAGCCACGAATATGTTGGTGATACTGGCACTGCAAACAAGTTACGCTCGGTAGTTTTGGCGCATGAAGTGGGGCATTATCTGAATCTGTTTCACATCTGGGGCGGCAACAATGTGCCCGAATATTTTTACTTGCCTGTGGAGCAAATTAGTAATTGCGCAGTAGGCGATGATGTGGATGACACACCATTTACAAAGGGCTGGAGTAGTTGCACTTTGAATGGCGCCTCTTGCGGCAACACAGTGGATAATGTGCAAAATGCAATGGATTACAGCTATTGCAATTTTATGTTTACCGAAGGTCAAAAGCAAAGAATGCGAGCGGCTTTGCGCTCTTCAGTTGCTAATCGCAGCAATCTTGTGACGCAGCAAAATTTAATTGAAACAGGTGTGCTGAATTTTGATTCATTATGTGTGGCAAACTTCACCACAAATGCAAGAATTATTTGCGCGGGCGAGGACATTGCTTTTACCGACAAATCTCTTTTCGATGCAACAGGATGGGATTGGGATTTTGGTGATGGGCTAAATTCCACAGATAGAAATCCTACTTACACTTACTTCCAAGCGGGAGATTACAATGTGGTTTTAACTGCAAAAAGAAACAGTGCAAGTGTGCAGAGTGCACCACTAAAAATTCGCGTGCAAGATGATGTGGGTAAGCCGTATTTCGTGGAGGATTTTGAAAGTGTTGCCGGCTTCAATGCAAGTGGCTTGTTTAATATTGCTGATAACAACACACTACTTTTTTCGCTCAACAACCAAACAGGTTTCCATAGCGCAAAATCTGCTGCTATATTAATGAATGACACTGCGCCTGATTTTAGCGGCAAAACAATATTGTATTCGCCATTAATTGACTTAACCGCCACAGGCTCGCCCACGCTAAGTTTCAACTATGCTTTTTCGCAAAAGCAATTGAATGCAGACGATATTTTAGAACTATTTATTTCTAACGATTGTGGCAAAACTTGGCTGAGCAGAAGCAAGCGAACAGGTGCTACCTTGCGCACTGTAACAACTGCCAAAACTACTACCGCTTATCTACCGATTGATTCTACAGAATGGAAAAAAGTAAATACGCCAATTCCTGTAAATTATGTAAACAGTCGCTTTATGTTTAAAGTGGAGTTGACTAATTTTTATGGAAACAACTTTTTTATTGACAATATCAATATCAACCCGCAATTGTATAGTTCAATTGCAATGATTGAAATTCAAGACTTGTTGTTAGTCCCCAATCCTGCAAATAGTTTGATTAGAATTAGTGGCGGTTTTGAAAAAGTGAATTGCAAAATCATTGATATCAACGGCAAATTAGTAAAAGAAATAAGCCACTATAACTTAGATAATTCAATTGATGTAAGCAGCCTATCAAATGGGGTTTACAGCGTGTTGGTGAAGGAAGAAAATAGCTATGGTATTTTGCGTTTTGTAAAGTATTAATTATCACTGAATCTTTCTGCCTTTTGCCACGCGTTGGTACAATTCAATATTTTGAATTTTGCGCAAATCAACTAACAGCGAGGTGTAGACACCATCGGGTGAGGTGAAGAAATTTTTGCCATCGTAGGTAACTTTTCCAACACCATTTTTCCACTCAGAAGCTAATAGTACAAAGCGTGAAGATTGCTCAGGGTTTACACCAAAACTTAAATAGTAGTTGTCGTCTTTTTCAAAACTCACCAATAGTTTTGTTGCATTTGGAATAGTGGTTACCACACCGGGTGTGCCGCGTTTAATGATAATTTCTTCAACTTTTTTTCCATCGCGAATTTTAATTATGCCACCTTTAATGGCAGTTTCATCAGTAGAAATTTGGCGTTGCAAAATCACATCACGAGAAGTATAAAACTGAATACGCTTTACCTGTTTGTCGCTCCAGCCATTTTGTGTGCGCAACGTATCAGTATATGGCACCAAATTTTTACAAGAAGTAATTGTAAGCAGAACTAAAAAAAGGAAAATGGCTTTGCGCATAATTTTGAATTGTGGCGATTCTGATTTTATCTACTCGATATAGTTTAAGCAATGCGATTGCCATCTTTATCAAACACCTGCATGTCACCTTCACGTTGTGTTTCACGTTGTGTTTTTGGTTGCTCGGTTTTCACTACAAGTCTTTCAAAAAAGCTATTCAATATTGAAAGAACAATGCTAAAAGCTAAAGCCCACCAAAAGCTATCAACTTTAAATCCTTCACCCAGCATCCAATCGGCAATTAATATGATGGAGGCATTGATGACCAACAAAAATAAGCCCAGTGTAAACAGCGTAAATGGCAATGTAAAAAATACAAGTAAGGGTTTTACAGAGGCATTTAGCAACACCAAAACTGCCGCCAACAAAACAGCATTGCCCCAGCCTTCCACATGCACACCCGATGACAATAACAAAGAGGCAATAACTACTGCCAGCGAATTCAAAAATAGTTTGATGATAAAATTCATGAGGGCGAAAGTAGAGAAACAAAGGGTTTATATATTGTAAAAGTTGTGATTTACGAGTTGCGAGTTGCAAGAAAACAGCTTATAAAAAGTTCGGAGTTGAGGGTTGACAAGAACAGCCTATAGAAAGCGTAACGGGATTTGAGGATTGGAAGTAGAGCGGTGAGGAACAGAAATAAAAACCGAAGTTATTGAAATCGGGTAAGGAGGAATGAAAGTGGTGGAGCTAGGAACAAACAATTCACCGTTTATACAAGCTACTTTACAGTCTCCAATAAAATCTATAATTACTATCAAAAAAGTAAACACCTGATAAAAAACAATTCCGTTTGCATAAAGCGAAACAAAAATACTTGGTTTAAACACACTACTCATTGTATTTGTAATGCCATTAATTTACTAACAGATTTGTTCGGCTAAATAATATATGCGCGATACTTTATTTGCCGCCCATTGAAAACCAGAAGGCAAGTCAGTTTCATTATCAATTTAGAAAGAATCAAAGGCAAATCCCATGTTCGTATAATTAATTGCAAAGTTGATTGACTCAAAGTTTAGAGTATAAAAACTCCCTAGGTAATGCAAGGAATAGCAGTGTCAGGCGGATAATAGCCCGTGTTTGGGGGAAGACTTCCAATTGCTGTACATTGGCTAAATATAGTTGAGTAATTCGTCAGGAAAATCACAAGGAAAAGTATGGTAATGTGTTTTATTTGAGATGATTTAGTATCGCGAATGTAAACCATGCTAATTGTAAAATTAAGCCCTGACTGATTTAATGACAAAACTATGACAATTCTACAGCCTCTAAATTTCCCTAGTTTCAAAAAACCTTGAAAGTCTTGTCTATTCAACATAAAGCCACTTATTTGCGCTGCCTAAAAATTGAACATTGAGCGAAAAAGAACACTATATAAAAGCCTTTCGGCTAATGGCAACCGCCAAGGCGATGACTGAATTATACGAGCTGCGAAAGGACGTTTGTGCCAAATATGTTCATGCCACTTCTCGCGGACACGAAGCCATTCAACTGGCTACTGCCTTTCAGTTGAAGCCCCAGGATTTTGTTTTTCCATACTACAGAGACGATTCTATTTTGCTAGGCATCGGCTTTACGCCTTTCGATTTGATGTTGCAGATTTTTGCCAAACGCACAGATTATTTCAGTGGTGGCAGAACGTATTATGCGCATCCGTCTTCTAACCGCGAGGACCTCCCAAAAATTCCCCATCAAAGCTCGGCAACGGGTATGCAGGCAATCCCCGCCACTGGCACAGCGCAGGGTTTGCAATATAAAGAGCAACAAGGTTTGGTGAGTTTTGAACGAGGCGAAGAGCCCGTGGTGATTTGCAGCCTGGGCGATGCGAGCGTTACCGAAGGCGAAATCAGCGAAGCCCTGCAAATGGCGGTGTTGCACAATTATCCCATTGTGTTTTTGGTGCAGGATAACGAGTGGGATATTTCGGCACACAGCAGCGAGGTACGCGCCATGAATGCTGCCGAATATGCCAAGGGCTTTAAGGGTTTGCGCGTTATCAGCATTGATGGTACTGACTTCCGACTCGCCTTGGACACCATGAACGAAACGGTTGAAACCGTTCGCAAAGACCGCAAGCCGTTTTTAGTTCATGCAAAAGTGCCTTTGTTGAACCACCACACATCAGGCGTTCGCAAAGAGTGGTATCGCCCCATCGAGAATTTAGAAAGCGATGCCGCCCGCGACCCCTATCCGCGCTTCATCAAATACTTATTGAATGAAGGCATTGTTACCGAGGAGCAGATAGCTGCCACAGAAGCGGAGGTGAAGCAAGAGGTACAGCAAGATTTTGAACGCGCACAACTAGAACCCGACCCCACTGCCGATGATTTAACCACACATATTTTTGCCCCAACACCTATCACCGAAGAAAAAGGAAATCGCAGCCCTGCCAATGGCGAAACGGTAGTGATGGTAGATGCCGCGCTACATGCGGTGGATGAAATTTTGCGCAGCACGCCCGAGGCTTTGCTTTATGGGCAGGACGTGGGTGGCGAACTAGGTGGTGTTTTTCGCGAAGCTGCTTTGTTGGCAAAAAAATATGGTGATAAGCGTGTGTTCAATACACCTATCATGGAGGCGTATATCATCGGCAGTACGGTGGGCATGAGTGCCGCAGGTTGCAAACCCATAGTGGAGGTGCAGTTTGCCGATTATATTTTTCCAGGCATCAATCAATTGTTTACCGAGGTGTCGCGCTCGTGCTACCTCAGCAATGGCAAGTATCCAGTGCAGAGTTTGATACGCATTCCTATTGGCGCTTATGGCAGCGGGGGTCCATATCATTCATCAAGTGTAGAAAGTTTTGTGTTGCAGATAAAGGGTGTAAAAATTGTTTACCCAAGCAATGCTGCCGACATGAAGGGTTTGTTGAAAGCAGCTTTTTATGACCCGAATCCGGTAGTGATTTTTGAACACAAGGGTTTGTATTGGAGCAAAGTGAAAGGCACCGAAGCTGCAAAAACAGTGGAGCCTGATGAAGATTATATTATTCCTTTAGGCAAGGCAAGAATTGCGCTGCAAGCCGATAAAGAAAAAACAGCTAATGGCGAAACGCTTGCTGTGATTACTTACGGAATGGGTGTGCATTGGGCAATGAATGCTGCCAAAAATTTTGCAGGGCAAATAGAGGTGTTGGATTTGCGCACGCTCAACCCATTGGATGAGGCAGCTATTTATGAATCTGTAATCCGCCACGGCAAAGCCATTGTGCTTACCGAAGAGACTATTACACACTCTTTTGCCGAAGCACTGGCAGGAAGAATAGCCAGCAATTGTTTTCAGCAATTAGATGCGCCTATAAAAATAATTGGCGCAGTGAATACGCCTGCTATTCCGCTAAACGAAAACCTAGAAAAAGCCATGCTGCCCAATGCCGAAAA
>CAZKHZ010000102.1:0-2043 GCA_964552715.1 uncultured Chitinophagaceae bacterium
AATATTATTTGGCTTAAACTTGGTTTATGAAAGATTGATTGAGTTTAAAAAACTCAAGAAAAGCGAACTGGCAGTGATGAAAGAGGGTAAGATTGTAAGAATAAAACTAGAGCAGGCATAACCGTAAATAGGAATAGAGTGTCTGTATTTTTATAGATTTGTGAAAGTAAAAAGTATGAAATGTTGCAATTTATAAGTGATGATAAAGGAAATACAACTGGTGTGTTTATTCCAATAGATGAATGGCAGAAATTGAAAGCAAAATATGCTGATTTGCTACAGGAAGAAGTAGCAAACAAGGCTGAACTTTCAATGTGGCAAAAGCAGATAATTGAGGAGCGGTTGAATGATTATTACAGCAACACATCAAGTATGAATGACTTTGATGCTACGCTTGATGACATTGAAAAAAAAATGTGAAATATTCTGTAGTTAACCGTCCTGCCGTAAGAGAAGATATTTTAGCTGTGATAGATTATTACAAAGAAATTTCTCCAAAACTTGCACTTCAATTTTTGAAGCGAATTCGTGAAGCGCGAAAATACATTGAAAGGAATCCTCTTAGTTTTGCTTTGAAGTACAAAAACGTGAGAACAGTTTTATTAAGGCAGTTCCCTTATCATATTCATTTTCTTATTGATGAGGATAAACAACTGGTGGTAATTCTTGCAGTGATTCATGCCTACAGAAATCCATCAGATTATTCAGGTCGGTAATAAACTGTCCATCACAACATACTAAATGAGTTTACACGCACTAAAAATTACAATCCAACCATTAGAACAAATATGACAAAAACCATAGCCGAAAAAGAAGCCGACATAATAGAGTCCTTTGAATTGTTTGAAGAATCAATGGAGCGCTACGAGTATATCATTGACCTAGGGAAGAAACTGTTACCGATGGATGAAAAGTATAAGACGGATGACTTTCTTGTAAAAGGTTGCCAAAGCAAAGTGTGGCTTCATGCTTTTGAAAAACAGGGAATTATATTTTTTGAAGCCGATTCCAACACCGCTATTACCAAAGGAATTATCGCGCTTTTGGTAGATGTGCTTTCGGGAAAAGCACCCAAAGAAATTATGGATGCCGAATTGAAATTTATTGATGCTATTCAATTGCGCTCACATCTTTCATCGCAACGCTCCAATGGATTAACTTCTATGATTCAGCGGATGAAAAACTATGCGCAGGTGTTTGCATAGATTATTTTGCAATTTGTATTTACTTTGTGGCTATGAAACTCTCTCAGGAGCAATTAAATATTCTCCAAAGTTACTTTTCAGACAAGCCTGTTTTGAAAGCTTATGTTTTCGGCTCTTATGCCCGAGGAGATGCAGATGAAAAAAGTGACATTGATATTTTGTTACAACTAGATTACTCAAAAAAAATAGGTCTGCAATACGTCCGTATGCAGTTAGATTTAGAAGAACTGATCAATAGAAGAGTAGATTTTTCAACTGTTGATTTTTTAAAGCCGGGTATACAAAAATTGGTTGACAGAGAAAAGAAACTAATTTATGAGAAGTCGTGAAGCAGATATTCAACGCATAGAAGATATGCTTGAAGCAATTCATATCATTCAATCATCTTTAGAGGGTAAAAGTGATGATGGTTTTTACAATATGGATACGGTTTCAAAATGGGGAGTCGTAAAACTTATTGAGAACATTGGTGAAGCAGCAAACCATATATCAGAAGAAACAAAAGCACTTTCAAAAAACACAGATTGGCGGGTGATTATTGGAATGCGTAACAGATTAGTTCACGGATATGACAGAATAAATTATGTAACAGTTTATGAAGTTGCTAAACATGATTTATTGCAACTGAAAACGGAGGTTGAACTCTTGAAAGAGCAAGTAGAAAAAGAGTTTCCGAATTCTTAATTGCTATTTAAAACTCCAATCAAATCCATCCAAGGCACTCACGCTTGCTTTCAGCAAATCTATCGAGCCGCGAATATCTTCTTTGTGCGCCATTTCAATTACCGAATGAATATGTCTTGTAGGAATAGAAACTGCTCCGGCAATGGTTCCGTTA
>CAZKHZ010000102.1:2053-12971 GCA_964552715.1 uncultured Chitinophagaceae bacterium
GCCATACGCTGCATTCCGGCAGTGTCGGTGCCACCGGCAGGCAATAGCTCAGGCTGCCATTTGATGTTGTTTTTTGCCGCCACTTGTTTCATGTAGCGCACCATGCGGTAGTCGCAAATGGTAGAAGAATCCATAATTTTAATGGCAGTGCCTTCACCCAATTTTGTAACGGTTTCTTCGGGTTTTGCCTCTGGTGTATCAAAGGCAATAGTTGTATCTAAACCAAAACTAAAATCGGGATTGATGTGATGTGCCGCAACAAGCGCACCGCGAATACCCACTTCTTCTTGCACGGTAAACACTGCATAAAAATCATAAGGAATCGTGGTGCCTTGCAGCTCGCGAAGCGTTTCCATCAAGATAAAAACCGACACACGATTATCCAAACTTTTGCAGTTCACACAATCGCCCATTTCTATTAATCCACGTTCGCGCGAAACGGCATTTCCGATTTCGATATGCTTCACCACCTCTTCCTTTTTCAAACCAAGGTCAATGAAATAATCTTTCAAAGTCAAAGGTTTTACGCGCTCTTCAGCACTCATCAGGTGAATGGGTTTTGTACCCATCACACCAATCAAATCTGTTTTGCCATGCACAATTACACGCTGCGCAGTCAATGTTTTTGGGTCAAAGCCACCAATAGGGTGAAAGCGCAAAAAGCCGCCATCGTCAATGTGGCTGATGATGAAACCAATTTCGTCCATGTGCGCTGCGCTCATCACTCTTTTCTCCGATGATTTGCCTCTTTTTAAAGCAATCAAATTGCCCATTTGGTCGGTGTAGAGTTCATCGGCAAAAGGCTTCACTTCGCGACTCACCAATTCGCGTACTTTTTGCTCAAAGCCTGAAATGCCGGGTACTTCACAAGTTTCTTTTAATAGCGCAACGTTTATCATGTTGTTCGTTTGTTTTTTTTGAAGGGCGCAATAATAATGTATAGGAATCGACTTTGATGTATGCAGCAGTCTCCAATATTTCGTTTGCATATCTCAAACCGAATGCGATACTTTGGCTTCTGTAAATTCACAACTACAACATAAGCAAATGGCAAACGATTTATTGAAAGGCAAGCGCGGTATCATTTTCGGGGCATTGGACGAAAACTCTATTGCATGGAAAGTAGCTTTGGCGGCTCACGAACAGGGCGCAAAATTTACGCTCACAAATGCACCTGTGGCATTGCGTTTGGGCACCATCAATAAATTGGCTGAATCAACCAACTCAAAGCTGATTCCTGCCGATGCAACTGTGGTGGAAGATTTGGAAAAACTATTGAAAGAAAGTCAGGAAGTTTTGGGAGGAAAAATTGATTTTATTTTACACAGCATTGGCATGAGTCCCAATGTGCGCAAGGGCAAAACATACACCGATTTAAATTATGAGTGGATGAATAAGACGCTGGATATTTCGGCAATTTCCTTGCATAAATTATTGCAAACGGCATATAAGTTAGATGCCATCAACGATTGGGGAAGTGTGTTGGCGCTTACATATATTGCTGCGCAAAAATCTTTTCCGGGCTATGGCGATATGGCAGATGCAAAAGCTACGCTGGAATCTATCGTTCGCTCATTTGGATATTATTATGGCAATGCAAAAAAAGTGCGCGTTAATTCTATTTCGCAATCTCCAACCAAAACAACAGCCGGCAGCGGCATAAAAGGGTTCGATACCTTCTTTGAATTTGCTGAAAAAATGAGTCCGCTGGGCAATGCAAGCTCCGAAGATTGTGCTAACTATTGTGTGTCTCTTTTCAGCGATTACACTCGCATGGTAACCATGCAAAACTTATATCACGATGGCGGATTCAGCAATGTAGGCGTAAGCGATGCCATTATGGAATTGTTTATGAAAGAGAATCCTTAGGCTGGTTTCTTTTCGTTCGGCAAGCATCGCTGCAATACTTTACTTCATTCCAAACCTTCGCCCATTTTTTGCGCCAAGCAAAAGGACGATTACACACCACACAAACTTTTTGCGGCAAATCTGATTTGCGTTTCATTACCATTCAACAAACAGAAACACTATCTGTTCAGCCACCAAAACGAAGCATTTAAAACAGTGGCAAAACTTACCCAAAGCAGGTAAGGAATTTGTATCAATCCAATAACAGGTTTTACTTGTATCATGGTAAAAATCATTGTGGCAATCATCAACCACAACACAATAATTTCTGCCAGCGCAATGCCCAATACATGAAACTTAAAAAACAAAAAGCTCCACAAAAAATTAAGCGAAATCTGAATGCCGAAAAAAATCAACGCCCTCGTTTTCCATTCGCTTGCAGGTTGGTTAAGTAAAAGAAAAAGCGATACGCCCATCAACAGGTATAGCACCGTCCACACCGGGCCAAACAAATAATTGGGTGGGTTGAAAGGCGGCTTTAAAACAGTTTGATACCAACCCGAAACACCCTCGGCTGTCGCAACACCCGAAAGCCCGCCCACAATCAGCGGCAAAGCCAAACACAGTATCAGTTTTACAATTTGCATATTATGGTGATGATACAATTTAATCTGACCAAACTTCGTGTTGTAACTATTTTTACAATACAAGTCAGACCAAGGTCAGACCAAGTAGCTCAACCGTGTAAACCTTAAAATCTTTCTAATTTACCCGATACTCTTTCCCCAATTGCTTAATCACCAACTCCACCATCTTTTCCTGTTCGGGGTCGTAGTTTTCTTTCAGGTTATAGTCGTATTGCCTTGCCACAATCTGCCACACAAATGCATTGAAACCGCCCTTCACATCTTTGATAATTTTGTAACAGTTATTGCCCGTTTCGCGATTAATCAACTTCACCAGCATTTTACCCTGATTGATAGATAAATTCTTCAGCTCCTTCTCAAACTTTTGGCGCATTTCTTTCTCCACATCCTTTCTGTAGTGGCGATATTCTTTGCGCTTGCTATCGCCTTCTTTTTCCTGCAATTCCACATACAACTGCTTTGCGATTTTTACGTACGGCATCACCTTCTTCACGCGGCTCAAGGTTTGGTAATACTCTCGCCATTCATCCGTACTTTTAAAGTTCACAATATCCACCTCCTTCAGGTAATATACCTGCATAGTATCGGCAGGGTTAATTGCCGAAGTATCGCTAAAAGTTTGAAGCGAATCTTTTTTAAACTGCGCATTAGCTGAGGTATAAAGCACCACCTGCATTATTATCACACACACAAACTTTTTGTAGCTTTTCATATTGATTTGTATAAAACAAAAGTAATATCTAAGTAAATGCCATTTGTAATATCTGAACATATAGTTTTTACAATAATTGTGAGTCCGTGCTACTTACCAAATTCTTCTCTTTTGTCTTTAAAATAGGTAATTCACCAAAATTTTAGATTGTAATACTTTACTACTATGATTACATTGGATTTCTGCGGAAAATCGAAAAAATTAAATTTCTAAAGAAGTTTACATCAATATTAAATCAACAACCAATTTTGATCACAAACTATATCTTATATGAACTATCGTTTACCCTTAGTTTTTGCTTTAGTAACAAGCTGCAACATCCTATTTTTTCAAAAATTATATTCTCAGCAAATAGCCTTCGACACTGTTCTATCTGCCGCCTTTGTTGATACAGGTATCATCTATTACGGTAAAAAGGATTTTAGCAACGCATTAAATTATTTTGAAAAAGCCTCCAAGCTGAATAATAGCAAAGCCAAGTACTTTGTTGGCTATTTGTATCAACAAGGCGAAGGAGTAAAGAAAGATTTAGCAGAAGCATTATTGTGGTATAAAAAATCTAGCGAGAATGGCTATTCAGATGGGCAAGCAAGTATTGGCTATATCTATCTAAACGGATTAGGTACCGGCATCGACTACAAAGAAGCTTTGCGATGGTTGCAGTTATCTGTATTACAAAACAATCAAAGCGCACAAAATATGATTGGCTATATGTATTCAAACGGATATGGTGTAGAGAAAAATGATAGCATCGCGGCACATTTTTCTCTACTATCTGCACAACAGGGAAATGATGTAGCACAGCATAATATTGCACTAAAGTATGCAAATGGTATTGGCGTTAAGCGCGATGATACAAAAGCAGTTTATTGGTATGAGAAAGCAGCATTGCGGGGCGACAAAAATGCACAAGCTAATTTAGCCTTATTATACAACAGCGGAACCGGCACTCCTAAAGACAGTAAGAAAGCTGTTTATTGGTACACAAAAGCTGCAGAAAATGGTTTAGCGATGGCGCAATGCAATCTTGGCTATGCTTACGATCAAGGCAATGGTGTAGAAAAGGATATTAAAAAAGCTGCCGAGTGGTATTTAGCAGCAGCTATACAAGGCAATGCAGACGCACAATGCAACCTTGGCAAGTTCTACGAATTAGGCTCAGGTGTTCTGCAAGATTATAGACAAGCTTTTAGATGGTATGAAGCAGCAGCAAAACAAGAACTTCCTCGCGGCTGCAGGTGGCTTGGTCAATTGTACGAAAAGGGGCTTGGTGTAGAAAAAAATAATGAAAAGGCACTTGAGTATTATTTGCAGGCAGCAAAACAAAACGATGAATGGAGTCAAAATTTTATGGGGTTTATGTATCAATATGGACGAGGTGTGGAGGCAAATCTTCCAATAGCATCCGAGTGGTACAAAAAAGCAGCAGACCAAAAATTACCCGATGCAATGAACAACTATGCTTGGGTTTGTTTTTTGCAAAATAAAAATCTTTTTGAGGCAAAATTAATGACAGCAGAGTCGCTTCGATTAGACCCAGATAATTTTTATACAATGGATACTTATGCGCACATACTTTTTTTAGAACAAGCATATCCCTTAGCAGAAGAATGGCAAAAAAAGGCATTACAAAAAGGCGGCAATAAACTATCAAGTTATGTAGAAACGTATGGAGATATACTTTTCAAATTAGGCAAAGAAAAAGATGCAATAAAGCATTGGAAAGAAGCCTCCAAACTCCCAAATGCAACAGCATTATTACTAAAAAAAATTGCAGCAAAACAATATATAGCTGAATAATGATTTGCAAAGAAATAAGCCCTTTGGGGTGTAGCTTCTATCAAATCAGTCTCTACCTTCCTCCTAACTGCTTATAAATATTCATATAGTATTCTGCTTGGTTGCGGTTGCCCATTTTATCGTAGCAGGCAGCTAGCACTTGGTATGCCTGCGCAAAATATGGTTGTGTGGTTATCAAATTGGTGAGCACCGTTGCCGCGCTAGTAACATCACCTTTGTAGAAATAGCTCAAGCCGAGATAATATAAGGCATTGGTATTATCAGGATACAACTTTAGCGCTGCGCCAAGGTTTCGGGCAGCTTCATCATAATTGCCCTTTTGCAAATAAGCGATGCCCAAGTTGGTAAGCACATTTTCATTCTTTGGGTACTTAGCCGCATACCTTCCCAGCAAGGTAATTGCCTCATCAAAATTATTTTGTTGCAAAGCGCGTACTCCGTTCAAATCATCTTTGTCATCACGCTTTACCACGCAGGAAATAGGATAGCCGTCCACCTTTGTCACAAACACCGATTGCTCGGGAGGATATGCCTCGCTTAACAATAAATTTCTATCAATAAATCGGTTATAGAAAATGTAGTAATCGGTTTCTTTTTCAGTGCGCTCACCGTAGCGCGTGTAGTTGGTAGCCACCCAAGGTGTATCGTGAATAAAGTAGAAATAGGTTGGCACACCAGCATTGGTCAAAATGGTAGTCTTTTTGCCGTCTTTGCCTTTGTAGTCCTGTGTTTTTATCCAATCGGCACATTGCTTCACCGAGTTCATGTAGTAGTCCAACTCATAATTGCCATAAGCACCTTTTATGCCGCCAATCAACTCATTGAAATACACATATTGATTAGGATGATTTGCCACCATAAAGCGAATCGGCAACAGCAACAACACAGCCGTTGCGCCAATCACCACATACTTGCCCACTTTCGGAAGGCTATTGATGAAATAATCTATGGCAATAGCCGCCAGCATCACCATGCTCGGATACACGAAAAAGAAGTGACGCATAGTGTCATACAAAGCGCTCTTTTTATAAATAACATAAACAACAGGAAACACTAATGTAAAAAACAGGAAGCCTATAAAAAGTAGCTTGCCTGCTCTTTGGTAATAGCGCACAACGGCAAAAGAAGCCAGCAAACCAATCAACACCACAATAGGCGTGCTAATCATAAACCATTTAGGGATGTAATACCACGGCACTTCGGTGCTGCCCAAGTATTTCCCTTCAAACAAAATGCGAATGTTCACTGGGAACTTGCTCATGTAATCCAACGTAAACATTGGATTCTCAAAAGGCTTCACCATACCAAATGGCCAAAACAACAAGGAGCTGAAATAAGCTAAAGGAATCACCAGCAATACCCACTTAAAACTTGGCCACACAATACGCTTGAAACCATCAGGCGAAAGCAATTGACCCAACTTGTGGAATTGCAAAAAGTAGAAACCATAGAAAAGTAGAAAATAAGGAATGAGCAACAAACCCCCGATACGAATACCCATAGCTACACCTATAGCCAAACCCAAGCCCACAGCAAACTTCCAGCTTGGTTTATCAATATTCTTCAAAAACCGCAGCATAAAAAAGTAGGAAATCATGTAGCCCATTGCCAGCGGAATATCTTTGGGGTTGTTCATGCTTTCCCCAAAAAACCGTGGGGAGCAAACCATCAGCAGCAGCGCAATAATTGCTGCTTGCCAGCCTGCAATTTCGGCAACTACCAAGCCTGCAAAAACCATTGCCGTCCAACCTAAAATAGAATTCCAACCGTGGCGAACGCGCCATTCATCGCTTTTGGGAAATACTTTGGTTGCAATCAACGCAGCCGAACCGTCATAAAATCCTCCATACAAGCGCATCAATGAATCTATAGCACCGTATTGAGTGATGGCAGTAGTATCTTTTCCAAGCGTGAGGTAAAAGTTTTTAACATGGTGACCGTATTCGCGGTGAAAGTTTTCATCGCCTGTGATGCCATAATCTTTACTTACAAACCACATGGTGACACCAATAACCAATGCCAGACCAATAAAAATTTTCTTTGCAATATCATTTGGCAAAAAAGGTTCCAATGCCTTGAAAACAATAGTAGTTTTAGTTGGTTTTGCTGCTGCTTGTTGTTTCGCCATGTTGTTGTTTGAAGGACACAAACATTATAATTTGCATTGGTATTTTATCGGAAGTATAAATTGATATTGAAAAGTGTGGATAAATTATATCTTTGCCGTCCTTTTTTAAAAAAAAGTAAAAGAGAAAAGCAATGAAACAGACATTTCAGCCCAGCAGAAAAAAGCGTGTGAACAAACATGGTTTTCGTGATAAAATGAGTACAAAAAATGGCAGATCATTACTTGCCCGCAGAAGAGCAAGAGGCAGAAAAAAACTTACTGTTTCTGACGAAAAACGCCTTAAATAATTCAAACAATTCGTTTGATGCTGCGCGTTTAAAAGGTAAAAACACCTTTTCGAAAGATGAGCGGTTGACGAACGTAACTGTTATTGATAAAATATTTTCAGAGGGCAAAGCTGTCAACATTGGCAGCTTTGCCCTTTTGTATTTCCCTCAACAGCTAAGCACACCTTTTCCAGCACAAGTAACTTTTGCCGTTGCCAAACGCAATTTTAAACATGCTCACGACCGCAACCGCATCAAACGTTTAATGCGCGAATGTTGGCGGAAAGAAAAATTTAATCTTTATGAAAAACTACACCAAAAGAACGTGCAGTATGCAATTTGCCTAATGTATAGAGGCAAAATAATTCCTGATTATGCAAGTACCGAAGCTGCCGTAAAGAAATTGTTGGAGCGATTGGGCAACAAGTAAAAAGTATTCCATAAAATCGGGATCTCTATTTCACAAACCATTCTTAATTTGCGGTCATGAGTTTTTTGCGAGCATGGTTTGCCGGAAGTTGGTGGGAGAGCCTAATAAAAACAGCGGTTATTTTTGCCTGCTGTTATGTGGTGATAGACCAATTACGCGCTGTCAGCAATATTCACGAACAAAAGGACTTGATTCAAAAAAGTATTTCCCAAAAATCACTTTGGTTTTTGGTAGTAGTTTTTTTAATGCCACTGAATTGGCTTTTAGAAGCTTTGAAATGGTGGGTGATGATGCGCAATGTATCGCAGGTTACATTTTTTCAAAGCATTCAAAGCACTTTGATGGGCGTAGCTGCGGGCGTTGCCACACCGTGGCGCAGTGGAGAGTTCATCGGCAGGCTGTTTTCTATTGACGAAAAATTATACCTGCACAGTTTCTACTTTTCGATGTTGGGCGGCATGGCGCAGGCATTTGTAACGGCTTCGGTTGGTTTGGCTTTTCTGCCGGCATTTTTACCATCGCCATTTGTTGCGGGGGTTTGTGTGGGCATCAGCATAGCCTTGTTGGTGGCGTATTTTCATTTTGATAGTGTATCGCTATGGTTGCCGCGATTACCAGTAGTAAGTAAATACCTAAAGGACTATAGCAGCGCAAAACACCCTCAGCTTTCAACGCTTTTTATAGTGTTGTTGATTTCGGGTTTGCGCTATGGCATTTATACTTTGCAGTGGGTTTTGATAGCCAACATGTTGGGTGTAAGCGATAGTTGGCTTGCCTTAATTGCTGCGGTATGCGTTTCGCTTTTGTTACAATCTATTGCGCCAGCCTTGCCATTGTTGGATATTGCCGTGCGCAGCGGCATTGCCTTGTTTGTTTTTGCAATGATTAGCCAAAACACCATTGCAATTGTTGTAAGCACTATTATAATTTGGATGTTGAACTTAGCAACTCCTGCTTTGCTTGGCAGCATCTGGATGCTGCATGATGGTTATGCAAAAAAGCGTAAAATACTAGATGAGAAAATTGACAATGTGCATTAATCAAAATTCCTGCGTAGGCGAATATTCAGCAATTCAACCGTAAGAGAAAACAATACAGCTACATATACAAATGCCTTGTTTACATGCACCTCAAATCCTTCAAGAATTAAGGTTAAGCCAATCATGATTAAAAACGAAAGTGCTAGCATTTGAAGCGTAGGATATTTATTGATGATTTTGCTGATACTGCCTGCAAAAAACATCATCACAACCATGGCAATAACTACGGCAATAATCATCACCATAACATGCGGTGTTAAACCCACCGCTGTAAGAATAGAATCGAAAGAGAAAATAATATCAAGTAGTATGATTTGAAGAATGACACTGCCCACAGTAGCTGCACCACTCACTTTTTTCTCAGTTTCCTTATTGGCAACCTTCTCGTGAATTTCGGAAGTTGCTTTTGCAATCAAGAAAAAACCACCGCCAATCAGTATCAAATCGCGCCCCGAAAAAGCGTTATCAAAAATAGTAAAAATTGGTGTCGTCAAACCAATAATCCAAGTGATAGCAAGTAGCAAACCAATACGAAAAACTAAAGCAAGCAACAAGCCTAAATTTCTTGTTTTGCGTTGTTTATCAGCAGGTAGTTTGTTGGTAACAATAGAAATGAAAATGATGTTATCAACCCCCAGCACAATTTCGAGAAAGGTTAAGGTTACCAAACTAATCCAAGCATCGGGATGCGCAAAAACACTAAAAGAATAATCCATAGATAATGATAAAAATTAAAGCCCTGTATTTTGGTTAATGGCACTAACAAATGCCCGAAAGTCGTCTTCCCCTTTTAATAAAAGAGAATGCGAAGTTGAAATTTCTCGGTTACCGGTCAAGTAAATTGTAAGCGAAACCTTGCCGATATCATTTACTAAATCATAGTGCATTACTTCATCCCATCTATATATTTCATATTTTGGAATGAACAAACGCAAAGGGCTGATGAACTTCATTTTGCAATCCTGCTCCGAAAAATTTATCTGAACAAAACTTAATGATGCATAAAAACCTATTGCCATAAAACCAATGGTAAGTAGAATGGTAAATGGAATTAATTTTGCAAAAAGCGAGTTGTAGTGCAGTTCTTGATACAAGTTAAACGATTGCCAAACCAAAAGATAAACACTAAATGGAATTAAGCCTAGCAACATGCAAAACAGTACTGTTTTCAATGCTTTTAAACCCACAAAACGAAACTCAGTAACCACCTTTGGCAAATGTATTTATCATAAGCAGTGTTGATGCAATTAATGCTGTATAAACATTGCACAATATTTTTGTTGTTATTCCTATATTCTACACACATCAAAAACCTAGCCAACACCCATTAAAACATAAACTAAGTACAATCGTAACCCAGAAAACAATTTTCCTTTTAGGTTCGCCACATCAATATTGAATATGCAAAACATCACCATATCGGGCGCGGGTTTAGTTGGCAGTTTACTAGCCTGCTATTTAGCAAAGCGCGGAAATAAAATAACAGTTTATGAACGCAGGCTAGATACACGCAAAGTGGGCTACACTGGAGGTCGCTCCATCAATCTTGCACTCAGCAATCGCGGTTGGGCGGCTTTAGAAAAAATTGGTTTAAAAGAAAAAATAGAAGCCATCGGCTTGCCTATGCAAGGCAGAATTATTCATCATTTGAATGGTGAAACATTGTTTCAACCTTATGGAAAAGATGGGCAGGCGATTTACAGCGTCAGCCGCGGAATATTGAATGAAACACTAATCACAGAAGCCGAAACATTGGGAGTTGATTTTTATTTTAATGAACAATGCGTTGATGTAGATTTTAAAAACACAAAAGCTGTTTTTGAAAACATAGAAACAAAAGAACACACCACGAGTGAACCCGATTTTCTGTTGGCTACCGAAGGTGCTTACAGCGAAGTGCGCTTTCAAATGCAGCGCACACACAATTTTAATTTAAACCAGCAGCATGAGTTGTATGGCTACAAAGAATTGACCATTCCTGCAAAAGACGGCAAACATCAAATCGCCAATAATGCTTTGCATATCTGGCCTCGCGAGAGTTTTATGA
>CAZKHZ010000103.1:0-3751 GCA_964552715.1 uncultured Chitinophagaceae bacterium
AAAAGGCAACCTACAGGAAATAAAAAAACCCGTAAGGCAACGCCAAACGGGTGAAATTTATGGAATAACGTATTTTTAAAAGGCTACTTCGCGCTCTTATCTACCACCACTTTACCACGATAGTAAAGTTTGTCTTCACTCCAATGTGCCCTGTGCAAAAGATGGGCTTCACCTGTTGTTTTATCTACACCTGTTGTAGGTGCCACTGCTTTGTAATGCGTTCTGCGTTTATCTCTGCGTGCTTTCGAAATTCGTTTCTTTGGATTTGGCATTGTTTTATGTTTATATTTTTATCTAATCTTTTTTCAATTTTTTCAAAATATCCCAACGTGGGTCTGGCATTTCATTTTCTGGTTCGGGTTGCGATTGTTCTAAAAGATATTTCAGCACCTGAAGATTACATTTCTCATCCTTTCCTGGCTCTTTACATCCCATCTTTTGAATCGGCACACATAGGTTGACATATTCATAAATCAACTGACTAACATCTATGTGCGATTCATCGCGACTGATATAAATGATTTCATCATTTTCTGGAATTTCATCAGGGTTTTCGGCAAACTTTACATAACAAACAAAGTCACCAAAAATTTCCTTTTGAAAAGGTGCGAGGCATCTGTCGCACTCCACATTTACCTTCCCGTCAATGAAGAAATTTAAAACAAAGAGCGTTTCCTTTTTATCAAACTCTAAGCGCACATTCACTTCGCACTCGCTAATTGGTGAATCTTCAAAATGGCTGAAGAATTTTCCATTTAACTCGTAGTTGAATATGTGAACACCTACTTTTATTCCAATAAATGGAATTTCATATTCCCGCAACCCTTTCACAAATCCTGATTTTTATAGTGTTCACAACAAGTTTCAACTGCTAATTTGCTACCCGTGCTCGAAAAAAGGAGTGCAAAGGTAAAAACTTGAATGGTTTATGCAAGTACCCTGCAAAGGGCAATTGATAAACTACAAATGAGATGGGGGACGGGGCACGAGGAACGAAACCTTCCGTGCTTAAATTTTCATATTCTTGCTGCAATAACGATGCAGGAAATAATTTTGAGCCTTCAAAATACCTTTGTAAAGAAAGTGAGACGACTAATTGAAAAGTCGGCTGCTAGAAAAGAAGAAAATCTTTTTGTGGCAGAGGGGGTGCGCGAGTGTTCTTTATTACAACAAAATAATTTTACTATTCAACACTTTATTGTTTGTAGTGAATTATTTGAAGCACAAAAAGAATATCCTATTGAGTTTGATGAAAACACACGCTATGTAAGTACCGAGGTTTATGATAGCATGGCTTACAGAGGTAGCACAGAAGGTATAATTGCTGTTGCTACGCCCAAAAATCATTCGCTTTCGTTGCTTGAATTGCCTGCAAAACCTTTGATATTGGTGTTGGTTGGTATAGAAAAGCCGGGTAACATTGGTGGGATGTTGCGCACTTGCGATGCTGCTGCTGTGGATGCTGTGATTATCTGCAATGCTAAGGCTGATATTTATAATTCAAATGTTATTCGCAGTAGTTTGGGTACGGTGTTTACCAATCAAATTGCAATAGGGGAGGAGTGGCTGGAGGTGTTGCAGTTTTTTAAACAAAATGGTATTGCAACTTTTGCTGCGCACTTGGGCGCAATAAAAAAGCATTTTGAATGCAACTTTAATCAGCCAACTGCAATTTTGATGGGGACTGAATCTACAGGATTGCCCATCGAAATTATTGCCGAGTGTACGGATGGTTTGGTGATTCCGATGAATGGTAAAATTGATTCGCTAAATGTGAGTGTGAGTGCTGGAATATTGATTTATGAGGCAATAAGACAGCGACTTGCTTAAAACCATTTCCGCTTTTTGAACATATAAAACAAGCCAAGCGATAAGGCTATCATTACTGCCCAAACAGCGGCATAGCCATACTTCCATCGTAGCTCGGGCATTACGTCAAAATTCATTCCATAGACACCTACAATAAAAGTGAGCGGAATGAAAAACGATGAAATTACGGTGAGTGTTTTCATTACTTCATTCATTCTATTGCTTATCATGCTGTGATACAAGTCCATTAAACTAGTGAGTATGTCGCGGTATGTTTCTACCGAATCGTTGACGCGAAAACTATGGTCAAGCAAATCGCGGAGATAGGGTTTGTTATCTGCATCAAAAAATGAAACGCTGTTGCGGTCCAAATTGCTGATAAGCTCGCGCACGGGGATGGTATATTTTTTGAAAAATATTAGCGAACGTTTGAGGTGTTGAAGTTGCAATAAATGTTTTTTGGAGGCATGTGTGGCAATGTCTGCTTCAAGTATTTCTAGCTCACCGCTGAACTGTTCTAGCACATCAAAGTAGCTATCAATAACGGCATCCATAAGTGCATACAGCAGGTAATCTTCGCCCTTGCTTCTTATCAATCCTTGTGCTTTTGATATTCTTTGAATCACTGATTCAAACACTGGTGTTTCGTTTTCTAAAACAGAAATGAGCAAATTATTTTTTAGAATAAAACTTACCTGCTGCGATTCTAACCGAAGATTTTCTTCTTTAAACAGCCTTAGGGTTACAAAAAGGTAATCGGCATAGCTTTCCATTTTGGGGCGTTGATTGGTGTGGTTTATATCTTCTATTACCAATGGATGAATGCCATAAGTATTGTTGATTTCATGGAGTAATGCTGTTTGGTTGGTGCCTAAAATATTTAACCAATTTACTTGGTTGGTGGTGTTTAATTCTTTGCACTGCGATATGGCGGGATTTTTTTGTTCAAAAAAATCGGTTGTGGTGTAGCGATAGAGTGTAGATGATGTAGCCGACATTGGATTTTGTTTTGATACAAATGTTAGAAAAAATTGAACAGTAGATTTTTTTAATAATTCTACACTGCTTTATTCTTCTATCAGAAGCTAATGTGTACCCACATTTCTTTTAATTATATTCTTCTTTTTTTAATTTATGATTTTCAACAAATTGGAATTCATAGATGCGGAAGCATTTGTCTTGACACAAAAGAAGCAAAAGTTCATAACGATAGCTATCGGTATCGTGGGGCTTTTATTCATTGAATTATTTTCTTTTTAATGGTATTCATGTATGCTAAAAAATTTAGCGAAAATACGCGATGCAGCTCCATTACAGTTGTCGGTATTTTAGACAAATGGCGCAAAATAATTATGAGAGAAAAAAAATGAAGTTCTGCGGTTATTGTCATTGAAACCTACATGTGTAGCCTATCAGAACAACTTATTGAGCAGTTGATTTGAGAATTTAGATGTTGGGTCGAATGTATTTTTCATTGCTGCGAAAGCCTTGTAGTGCGGATACATGGTTTCAACCTGATGTTTATCAATGGTAAATTCTTTGCCCCAATGCGGGCGGCTATTGCGCGCCAAGGTAAAGGTTTCAAACTCGTTTAAAATGTCATCCCATTGTTTATCCAAATGATTGTAAGCACCAATCCAAATGGTATCTCTGCCGAAGCATTCGCTTAGTCAGAAATCATCGCCTTTGGTAAATCTTATTTCCTGAATAAAGTTGAAAGTGTGATGCGTTTCGGTCAGCAGCTTTCGGTAATCGGTGAGAATTTATTTAGCGTTTGAAACATTAAAAGCCCACTCTGATTCGCGATGGTTCGGTGGTTCGGGAACATTAAAAACCTTGAAACTTTTCTCAATTCTGTCTAAGGTTTATCAAATTGTTGGGTGATAAAAGTATTGAGGGATCTGCGCCAACATGGTTTCAAATTTCCAATTTTCACCAATGC
>CAZKHZ010000103.1:3761-12920 GCA_964552715.1 uncultured Chitinophagaceae bacterium
AGTGAAAACGACTGCTTTTTTCCAAGCGGAAACCACCAAATTTTAAAGTGGTCGTTCCATTAATCAGTTCATCAATTTTGTCAATCAGCCATTCAAAGTCAATGGTGTAAGTTTTGTCATGAAGGTTAAAAGCATCTGTAACCTGCAAAGTAATTTCTGATATAACACCCAAAGCACCAAGATTTATAATGGCTCCGTTGAATTCAGCATCACCTTTTTTAAAAACTTGGATGTTGCCATCGGCTTTTATCAAACTAAACTCCAATACCTGCGATGCTAAACATTAAAAATTTATAGCAGTGCCATGTGTGTCCGTGCTGATGGCTCCGGCAAGTGACTGCTTGTAGATGGAGCCGAGATATATTAATGCCAAACGCTCTTTATCTAACAACGCATTCAACTGCCACAATTTAATTCCTGCTTGAATTTTTATGGTTTTGAGTTGGCGGTCAATAGCAAACACTTTGTTGTACTTATCTAAGTTCAGCAGCAATTCATCTGTAGAAAAATGATTGCTCTACGAATGTCCCGTGCCAACTATTCTAACTTTAGCGTGGTTTTGAATGAGTGAAAAAATTTCACTTACGTTTTCGGGCTGTGCAAAATACTTAGCTTGGGTTTTATTGTTGCCCGCCTAGTTTTAAAAGGAAAAATTTTCAATCAGTTTCATTATGTAAGTATCAGAAAAACTCTTTTCACAGGGCGAATATTTTAATGCAATAAAAATTCGTTTAGGTTTGGCAATTGTATAAAGACAGTAAAATGATTCAGTCCATACTTATTGCCAATCGCGGTGAAATTGCTTGTCGTGTTATTCGCACTTGTAAAAAATTAGGAATTCGCAGCATAGCTGTTTATAGCGATGCCGATGCCAACGCATTACATGTGCAGCTTGCCGATGCAGCGTATTATATTGGCGCAAGTGAGGTGAAGGCTTCGTACTTAAACGTTGAAAAAATTATTGAAGCGGTAAAAGCTACAGGAGCCGATGCGGTGCATCCAGGCTATGGTTTTTTATCTGAAAATGCAGCTTTTGCACAAAGATTAGAGCAGGAGGGAATCACATTTATCGCACCCAATCCCAATGCAATTGATTGGATGGGTTCAAAGAGCAAGGCAAAGGAAATTGCTGCGCAAAACAATGTGCCGCAAGTGCCGGGTTATATGGGCGCAGACCAAAGCAAAGCGCGATTTGAGAAAGAAGCTGCATTAATTGGATTTCCGGTATTACTAAAAGCAGCAGCAGGTGGTGGCGGCAAAGGGATGCGTATTGTTAACGAAGCATCGGCACTGAGCGAAGCATTTGATGGCGCAAAACGCGAAGCATCAAACGCTTTCGGAAGCGATGAATTGTTAATTGAAAAATACTTTCCATCAGCGCGCCATATAGAGATTCAAATATTTGGAGATAAACACGGCAATGCAATTTATCTTTTAGAGAGAGAATGCACCATTCAACGCAGGTATCAAAAGATTTTTGAAGAAAGTCCATCGCCAGTGCTTACCGATGCGCAGCGAAAAGAAATGGGCGAAGCTTCGGTAAGGCTTGCAAAAGCATTGAAATATGATAATGCTGGAACGGTAGAATTTATTTACAGCGAGGGTAAGTTTTATTTTTTGGAAGTAAACACACGCCTGCAAGTGGAGCATCCTGTTACCGAAGCCATCACCGGATTAGATTTGGTAAAATTGCAAATTGAGGTAGCTGAAGGAAAGCCGCTATCCATAAAGCAAGAAGACATTAAGGCAAATGGCTACGCGCTAGAATGTCGCTTGTATGCAGAAGATGCAGAGAATAATTTTCTGCCAACCACTGGTAAAATTCTAAAATGGCAAACTCTTGAAATAGATGGATTGCGTTACGATAGCGGAATAGCTTCTGGTTCTGAAATTTCCATTTACTATGATCCAATGATTTCTAAAATCATTGCTCATGCCGAAACGCGCGAAGCTGCCATTCGCAAAATGGAGTTTGCGCTGCGCAATTTAGTTTGCATTGGCACCACTACCAATCAATCGTTCTTATTAGAGGTTGTCAAACGTGCTGATTTTAAGGCAGGTGACTACGATACTCATTTTATTGCAAATAAGATAGGGGAGTGGTCGGCAGAAGTAAGCCCAAATAATACAAATATTTCACTTATTGCTACTACGCTTTACAAGTGGAATATCAATGAGTTAAATCGCTCCTCCTTAAGTAGATTGCCAGCAAGTTGGCGCAGTAACTATTATCAACCACAGTCTAACCTTTTTGTAATTAAGGAACAAGAATTTCAAGTTAAGTATGCGCACTGTGCAGGGGAGTTTTCTTTTAAAATTGAAGAGGAGCATTTTATTGTAAAATTAAAGAATCAAAGTGCCGATAAGCTTAGCATTGAGATTAATGGTGTATTACATCATTTTAATATTGTGGAAAATAACAATCAATATTTCGTAAGTCATTTTGATTTCCCTCAGCTTATTATAAAACTAAAAGATCGTTTTCCAGATTCAGCTAGAGAAAAAGAGAAAAGTGGATATATTTCTCCAATGCCTGCAAATGTGATTCAGGTTTTGGTTCAATCGGGTCAGCAAGTTACCAATGGTCAATCGCTTTTGATTCTTTCATCCATGAAAATGGAAAATACTATTGTGGCAAATGAAGATGGAACTGTGGAAGAAATATTTGTTGCTGCCGGTGAAAATATTGAGGCAGGTAAGTTGCTCCTTAAATTGAAAGCAGTGTAAAAGGGAAGAAGCATAGATTAATTTGTGATTATGAGTTTCGCTACAACTACTTAACATAATATAAATTATAGAGTTAAAAAGGATTCCTATAATGTTGATATTCAGTAGTATTTACACCGATTGCAACTCAATTCTAAAGGTTGTGCCTTTACCAACTGCACTCACTTTTACGTAGATTTTTCCGTTATGATAACTCTCTACAATCCTTTTAGTAAGTGAAAGTCCAAGTCCCCAGCCTCTACGTTTGGTACTGTAACCGGGCTCGAAAATCGTTTTGATTTTATTTTTAGGAATTCCGCAACCAGAATCTGAAATGTCAATAAAAATCATTCCGCCAGATTTGTTTGCTTTAATCTCAATTGAGCCTTCGCCATCCATGGCATCTATGGCATTCTTTAAAAGATTCTCAAAAACCCAATCGAATAAATGTTGGTTAATAGCTATTTTGAAACCTTCATCAACGGTTGGAAATTTAATTTCTACCTTATCGCTGATGCGAGCCCGCATGTATGAGACATTCCGTTGAATGGTTTCGAAAACTAATTCAGGAAGTAATTTAGGTGCTGCACCAATTTTAGAAAACCTATCCGCAACAAGCGTAAGGCGATTTATATCTGCATCAATTTCATTTAAAATTGTATCATTTTCATTTGCCATTCCAGTTTCGCGCATGTACTCAACCCAAGCGGCAAGTGATGAAATAGGCGTGCCAAGTTGATGTGCTGTTTCCTTTGCCATGCCAACCCATACTAAATTCTGCTCCGCTTTACGCGCACTGCTAAAAGCTAAATATGACAACAAAATAAATGCAGCAAAAATACCAAGTTGAATATATGGAAACCATCTTAACTGTTTGATTAATAATGGTTCATCAAAGTATATGTATTTCTTTTGATTAGCACCTAACTTAAGAAAGACTGGCTCGTGTTGTTGGCGCATCTTACTTATTAGCTGAGCAATTTTAGCATCACTGTTAATATCTGCCGAGTCAATATTTCCATAAGCCTCTACCCTGCCGTTGCCGTCAGTGAGTATTACTGGAGCAGAGGTTGTATTTACTACTACTTCAGCAATGAACTTCTCTACAAAATCATTTAGGGTTGACTTTAACTCCTGGAATAACTTACTGTCTTTGTAATAAATAAAATTTCTGCCAAAGCCTGGAATGTTTCTATACTGCACAATAATTGGTGGATAAGCCGAAAACTCACGAAGTTCTTCATAAGTGGGCGTTTCGTTTTGCCCATACAAACTATCTGCTTCCTCTAAATTCCTGGATGAAATAATGGTTCCATTTTCATTCACTAGCAACACAGGGATATTATCGTTTGAAGTAACTATATCATTGAAAAAGGTTAGTGTTTCATTATCTTCTACAGTAAGGATAAACTTGGTGCTTTGCGCCCACACATTTACTTTTTGCCTTTCATCTGTTGCCAACTTATTGAACAAATCATAGGTATAGTTTATCATTTTGGCGCGCTTTTCAATGGCATCTGCCCAAAGTGTTGCCTTCTTTTTTTCCTCTACCGAAATTCTATTTGCCAAAAAATTCGTGTAAGCAACTGTTGCTACACCTATCAGCAAAGCCGTAACAAGAATCAATAACTTAAAATTTGTCTTTCGAGCGTAAATATCCATTGCAGGTAAACGAAACGTTCCGTTTGTATTTGTATTGTTTGTGAAAATAGAAATGTATTTTGAATGACGAATATTAGGGTAAAGTTGAGCACTGAAATAGCAATACAATTTCAATCATTGCACGTCATATTCAAATGCGAAAAAAACGTGTAGGTTTGCGCGCTCAAAAATAAAATATGGCTCTTCAATGTGGTATTGTAGGTTTACCAAACGTAGGTAAATCAACTCTTTTCAACGCGCTTTCTTCTGCAAAAGCTCAGGCTGCAAACTTCCCTTTCTGCACAATTGACCCAAACATTGGTGTGGTTACCGTGCCTGATGAAAGGCTAGAGAAGTTGGCTGAAATAGTTAAACCACAGCGTGTGTTGCCAACTACAATTGAGTTTGTGGATATTGCAGGATTAGTAAAAGGTGCGCACAAAGGCGAAGGTTTGGGCAATCAATTTTTGGGGAATATTCGCTCAGTGAATGCTGTTATTCATGTTTTGAGATGTTTTGAAGATCCAAACATCATTCACGTAGATGGAAGTGTAAATCCTGTGCGTGATAAAGAAATTATTGATATAGAGTTGCAATTGAAGGACTTGGATAGTGTAGAGAAGAAATTAGATAAACAGAAAAAACTTGCAAAAGGCAACGATAAAGAAGTCCTTAAGAGCATTGAAATTCTTGAAATATATAAGCGTTGTTTAGAAGAAGGCAAAAGTGCCCGCCTTGCGCCTGTAGAAGAAGAAGATAAAAAGTATGTAGAAGATATTCAATTACTTACCGCAAAGCCTGTGATTTATGCTTGTAATGTAGATGAAGCGTCTGTAGTAAATGGCAATCACTTTGTAGAATCTATAAGAAAAGCTGTTGACGGAGAGAATGCAGAAGTTGTGATTGTATCTGCTGCTATTGAAAGTGAGATTGCAGTATTGGAAAGTGCAGATGACCGCAAAGCATTTTTAGATGACTTGGGCTTGAAGGAAAGCGGTCTAAATCGTTTAATACAAGCAGCTTATCGCTTGCTTAATCTGCAAACATATTTTACCGCAGGCGAAAAAGAAGTTCGTGCTTGGACGATTGACAAAGGAACTAAAGCACCACAAGCAGCGGCAGTAATTCACTCAGATTTTGAACGCGGATTTATACGTGCGCAAGTTATTGGCTACAACGATTACATCACTTATCGCTCAGAAGCTGCCGCCCGCGATGCCGGAAGATTGCGCAGCGAAGGAAAAGAATATGTCGTTCAGGATGGCGATGTAGTTCACTTTATGTTTAATGTGTAGATGAGACTTTAGATTTTAGAAGTAAGACACGAGAAAATACAAAGTGCAAAACAAAGAATATGAATTGGTTGATGCTCATTCTTGCTGGTCTGTTTGAAGTTGGCTTCACCACTTGCTTGGGCAAGGCAAAAGAAACAACAGGCAATTCAACTACACTTTGGTTTGTAGGTTTTCTACTATGCCTTTCTATTAGTATGACTTTACTCTACAAAGCTTCGCAGACTTTACCGCTTGGCACTGCCTATGCCGTTTGGACTGGTATTGGAGCTGTGGGAACTGTTCTGATTGGTATCTTCTTATTTAATGAGCCAACAGATTTTTGGCGCATTTTCTTCATTGTAACTTTAATACTATCTATTATAGGACTAAAGGTAATGAGTGCTTCGTAGTTAAAGTTGCTCTTTCAATTCTTCTAAAAACTTCTTCACCTCCTTAAGTTTATCTAAAATCTGAAAATTCTGTTTAGACATTTTACCGGCAGCTTTCAAATGCGCTTTGGCGCCTTCTATGGTATATCCTTTTTCGCGCAATAAGTGCTGAATTACTTTAACGGTTTCAATATCATCGTTAGTAAAAAGGCGATTCCCTTTTCTATCTTTCTTCAACTTTAAATTACCAAATTCCTGCTCCCAGTAGCGAATTTGAGACGCTGTGAGCGATAACATTTCTGCCACCTCACCAATGCTGTAATACAGTTTTTCTATCTCCTTTTCTTTATATGCCACTTTGATATTTTAGATTTATAATTGGATGATTTTAGATTTCAACAGCCGCTCCTCTCCTATTTGTATTCATTCTGCCTACTATTTACTGCCTACTTGTATTTACTTCTCCCCTGCCATCTTCAACACAAAATCAAATTCTTCATCAGTTACAGGTTGCACACTCAATCGGCTGCTTTTTACCAAAACCATCTGCGCTAGCCGTGGTGTTGCCTTGATATCTTCTAATGGCACAGTGTTTTTTAGCTTCTTCTTAAAAGTAACATCCACTACCACCCAAGCCGTTTCTTCTGTTGTTGGGTCTTGATAATGTTCTTTGGTAACTTCCACAATGCCAACCACAGCCGGATTGGTAACGCTGTGATAAAAAAGACACTTATCGCCTTTCTTCATTGCCTTCAAATTATTGCGCGCCTGATAATTGCGCACACCACTCCAAAAGGTTGTTTTCTCCTTTTGCATATCATCAATTGAATAAGTGCCGGGTTCAGATTTAATTAACCAATAAGCCATATAGACAGATGTTAGATTTTAGACAATATATTTTAGACTCTAAATTGCGTTCCAAATCTAAAGGCTAAAGACACAATTTTAAATTCCAATTACTAACACTTCTGTTCTGCGGTTTTTTGCCTTGCCTGCTTCGCTTGTATTTTCAGATACAGGCTTTGAGGATGCATAACCTTTATATGAAATTCTCTCTTCCGCAATTCCTTTAGCCTTCAAATAATCAAACACACTCTTGGCACGATTTTCTGAAAGTGTTTTGTTGTTAGCTTCTGTGCCTGTGTTATCTGTATGTCCTCCAATTTCAATTTTCAGCGTTGCATTTTTAGTCATTAGTTCAACCAAAATATTTAGCTCCGCTTGCGAAGTATTTTTCAAAGTGTACAAATTAGATTCGTAAAAAACATTGTTCAGCACAATGGTCTGCCCTTCTCTGATTTTTTGCAACGGCACACTCACATTAAAGGGTTCGCCCTGCTTTACATCCTTTAATGAAAAATGTAGCGAGTGAAATAGATAACCCTCCTTCATTGCCTCTAAAGCAAAGTCCTTTCCGGCAGGAAGCGTCACCAAAAACTCTCCTCTTGCATCGCTGCTTAAAGTAGTGTAAATCTTTCCTGTTTCTACATCAATCAACTGAAGGTTTGCCTTTAATGACGTTTTAGAATCGCTGTCATACACCCTTCCTTTCACGTAGGTTACATAATTAGGTTTGTAACTATCATCGGTTTCAAAACTGTAAATATCCATGCCACCAAAACCTTCAGCTTTATCGCTGGCAAAGTAGGCAGTGCGCCCATCGGCAGTGATGATAATGCCAATCTCATCACCCGGTCCGTTGATAGGAAAACCAAGATTTTCGGGTCTCCCCCACTCTTCGCTCGGTAGCTTTTTGGTTACAAAAAAATCACTTGCACCAAAGCCGGGCAATCCATCGCTGCTAAAATAAAGCGTGTTGTCATCAGGATGAATAAACGGTCGCTCTTCATCAAATTGTGTGTTAATCATTGGTCCTAAGTTCTTCGGCTCGCTCCACGAATAATCATCTTGAAGCGAACTCATCCAAATATCTAAACCACCATAACCACCTTTGCGGTTGCTGGCAAAATAAAGTGTACGTCCATCGCCACTAATGCTTGGCTGAATATCTTTACCAGGCGTGTTGATTTTTGCACCCATGTTGCGGGGCTTTTCAAATCCAGTTTCGTTTTTGGATGCAAACCAAATATCGCAGTTGCCATAACCACCCGGACGCTCGCAAGAAGTGAAAAACAAATACTTGCCGCTTGGCGAAATACTGGTAGCACCATCATTATAAGAATACAAACTTATGGGTGACTCTACCATGCGTGCCGAATCCCATGTGCCTTTAAAATCTTGACTTACATAAATATTTTCTTCCAACATGTAGCCACTTTTATCCATACGTGTAAAGTATAAATAACGCTCATCAGCAGTGATGGTCGGCATCAATTCTTCACTGTAGGTATTCACCCCTTTACCCAGGTTTTTGGGTTGAAACTTGCGTGGGTTTTGTATGGCTACCACTGCAAAATCTGCGCTTTTTAAAAACTGATTCACCTGCATTTCGTCTTGCAAAGAAAGCTGTTTTCCCTTGCAGCGATTCAAAGCCTCCTTAGCTTTTTCATACTGTTGATTGTAGAAATAGGCTCTACCTAATTGATAACACAATTCACTTTTAAAATCGGGATTCAACTGATTGGTCTTTTCAAGCGAAACAATAGCCCCAGAATAATCGCGCAGATTTTCTAACTGCAACACACCCATCAAATACCACGCATCTATAAAACTCGATTGGCTGCTAGTTGCTTGCTTCAATAAATCAACCGCGTTTTTCGAGCGACCTGTTGCCGTAGCATTATAGGCTTCATCATAAAGTTCCTTACTTTTTTTAGAAGCGCGGTCGTAGGTGATGGTTTGAGAAAATGAAAAATGAAAAATGAAAAAAGTTAATACAACTGTGCTGAAAAGAATCTTATTAATCATGGATGCTAAGATGCAGGTTGAGCGCCTAAAGTTTAGCACTGTTTTCCACAAGTAAATTGGGTATTGCTTACTCACTGTATTTTTCAAAAAAACTAAATGGTATTTTAAAGTAGAATTATGAATACTCCCATTTATTTTATCTGCTCAGTTCTTAATTTTTTGAATAAATGGAAACAGGGGACGGGAGCCGAAAACGGCATCAAGAAAAGGAGGGGAAAATCCCCCGTGGTGTTCTGCTCTAACGGAATGCCTCCAATCAGTTGATTGAACCTGTTCTGCTC
>CAZKHZ010000104.1:0-12900 GCA_964552715.1 uncultured Chitinophagaceae bacterium
CCCAACCGGTGGCTTTAGAGAGACATTATTAAAATCTTTGGGATTCAGAAAGTGTAAAATCTGCATTAAAAGAGAAAATGAAGTTTCATCGGATATATTGGTTTTAGGTTAAATCTCCCCTTTCCTCCAAGTCTTTTCGGTTTTGCGGAGGACTTGGAGGTTCTAATGAAAACGGCAAGTCTGCGACTTGATGAAGAGTACCTCCCGTCTTGTCCCGGTAGGGTCTCCGTTTAGGGTCTCTGCGCAACATGGAGACCGCCTCACTCTTAAAATCAAAACAATCGCGGATTATCCTTACCACCCACAGGTTGCACACCTACGGTGCGCTATTCTTTTTTTGTGCGGGGGTGCTACCAAACTTACATGACTCCGGCATTAAATACCCGCTGCGCGTGTTGTAGTATGGTATTCGCTTCGCCCCAGCGGGGCGGGTTGTGTTCAGTATGTCAAAGATACTTTCTGATAGCAATTCACAACAAATAATGGCAAACGATTACTCAAAATATAGTTGTGTTCAGGATGTCAAAGATACTTTCTGATAGCAATTCACAACACATCAAAAGTTTTACTCTATGATGAAAACATTTGAAGTGCAATTTCGATTGTTTATATCAAAGCACTTTTGTATGGTATCAACAAAATAATTTTCAAAACAAATTTTCAATTTTATCTTATTGGTGGTGAAGTTGTAGGGGCCGCTATCAAACAAAATAACATCTTCAACACCATCAATAAAAAGAAGTTTTGCAAACTTCGAGTGGTTGTAAATTGAAATGTCGGTTTTGCATGGTTCAATAATTTCTTTTGTGCATGAGGTACAAAAAAAAGCAAGTGCAAAAAACAGAATAGTTAGATTTGATTTCATAATTCAAATATATGTTTACAATAATAAGAAAAGCAGAATCAAATCTAAGCGGTGAAATTTCAACAGGTGTAAATGGTTGTGTTCAGGATGTCAAAGATACTTTCTGATAGCAATTCACAACGGTGGCGCGCCAACAGCCGCGAGTTTGGCATTGTGTTCAAAGATTTCAAAGATACATTTAGATAAAGATTCACAACTATATGTACAGCCTAAGTATGTAAATTATTACACTTGAAATAAGTAAAGATTGCAATATGCAGTTATTGACTAATGTGCAACAGTTATAGAGGCAAACACCACACTTATTCAACTATATTAGTAATCACCTTTCTTGTAATTATATTTGTTTAATTGTAAATTTTAGACAACTAATATTATACACTGTACTCCCCAATTACAACTCTATTCGTCTGTGGACGGTACTACCTACATACCGTCCACTTTAATTTTAGCATTAGTAATAATTAGTTCGCTTATTGGTGTTAATGGATACTTTTATAAAATGCAAATAGAGAGAAATAGGAAGCATGAAATATGATTTTACAGGTTTACTATTTCTACACCTATTTACAAAATGGCAAACCATATTTAAAATTCGTACTATCAAAATAAGAAAGTATTGTTTTGTTGACCCTTTGTATCACAAGGTTCGATATAACCCAACCTTACTTACAATTAGCGGAAAGAAAAACTGCTGCAGTAGGAGATTTGTTCTTCAATGCTTTTTTGTAACTCTTACAAGCGGCTTTGGTATTGTTCAACTTAAATTTGCACAGTCCTATATATTCATAGCTTAAATAATCATGAGGGTATTTCTTTATAGATAGTTTAAGAGATTGTATTGCTGCTGTATACTTACCCGTTTGTATAAATAAATCCGCAGCTCTAAAATCAGCATCTCTATTTTGTTTTTCAACTACATTTTGATCTATACTTTTATCAGTTTCTAGTTTAAATACTATTGGTAAATGGTAATATACAAGTACCTTTTTACCGTCTTGCTCTCCTGGTTTAAAGTTGGGTAACATTTTAACCACTCGCATAGCCTCAGCATCTAATCCAGGAGATGCACTGCGCGTTATACTTACATCATTTACTTTGCCAGTAGTATCTACTACAAATTTCAATATTACACGCCCTTGAATATTAGCATCGCTTTCTAATGAAGGATATGAAATATTGCTTGACAAAAACTTCATCAATGCAACTTCACCGCCAGCAAATTCAGGCATAGATTCTACATAGTTGAAAATAACCGAAGAGTCGTTTATCCCCATTTTGCGCTCCCCTTCTTGAGCTCGCGTGATAAAAAATCCCATTAACATGCAGATGACGAAAAATGATTTTTTGTATAAATTCATGAGTATATTTTTTTTGAACTAATATTCTTTTCTAAAAATATTTCTGCGAATAAACTTAGGTCTGCGTTTTGTTTCTTCTAATATTTTAGCTTGATACTCGCCTAAAATGGAAATGCCTAACATTTGTAATCCTCCAAAAAATAAGATTAAAACTATAATAGTAGTTATACCATGTGGGTTGCCTGGCATTACAAAATACAGAGTAATTTTAAATTGTGTTCAAAGATTTCAAAGATACATTTAGATAACGATTCATAACCAGTTTTTAAAAATCATTTCAGGAATCACGGATTATGTTCAAGATGTCATAGATACTTTCTGATAGCAATTCACAACTGGCGTTACCTTTCTAGGCGTAAGGTGTGCATACTTCCAACTAAGCATTTTACTTTATCACAGCCAATAACCGCCTTATTCAGCAACCTCGTGTAAAACTGAAACTTGCGCACACGCTGCCAAACAACACTATTAGCTTGGTGCGATATTCTTCTTTAATCACATTATCATTGCGCCCGTTTCATTTCAATCAAACAAACAGTTTATGTTTAAATATTTATGGCTCGCCATGTTGTGTGCTACATTGCTTTCTTCATGCAATAGTGGCGGTGCCAAAAAAGAAAAGACCACGCGCGAAGCCAAGGGCGGTGTTAAGTACGGTGGTGTGTTTCGCGAAAATGAAACAGAGTATTTCCGCTCGCTCTTTCCTCAAAACATAACGGAAGTAGTTGGGCACAGAATTACCAATCAAGTGTATGAAGGATTGGTGGTGATGAATCAATCGGATTTGAGCGTGGAGCCTGCGCTTGCCGAAAGCTGGACGGTGAACGACTCTGCCACCGAGTTTACTTTTAAGATTCGCAAAGGGGTTTATTTTCATGACGATGCATGTTTTGCCGATGGCAAAGGCAGAGAAGTTACCGCAAAAGATTTCTTGTATTGCTTTGAAAAGCTTTGTACGCCCGCTGCTTCCAATCAAGGTTTTTGGTTGTTTGAAAATGTGGTGAAAGGTGCAACAGCATTATTCAACACTAAGTATAAAGGTACCATTGATTTTGGTGTAAAGGTAGTGGATGACTATACTTTGACCATCACTTTAGAAAGACCTTTTGCAGGATTCTTGTTTCGTTTGGCAATGCCATTCTGTGCGGTGTTTCCACAAGAGGCATTAGAGAAATATGGAGAAGAAATGCGCGACAAAGCGGTGGGTACAGGTCCTTTTATTATCAAAAAAGTGTTGACGGATGAAGGTGTTTATTTGTCACGTAATGAAAAGTATTGGGCAAAGGATGAGTTTGGCAATCAGTTGCCTTACTTGGATGGCATCAAGTTCAGTTTTATAAAAGAAGAGAAGGTTGAGATGCTTGAATTTCGTAAACAGAACCTAGAAATGAAGTATCGCCTGCCCTTGGATGCCATCACCGAGATATTAGATAAGGAAGGTAAGTTGCAAGGTGATTACAAACAATTTGAATTGCAAAAAACAACCGAACTGGCATTGGCATATTATGGCTTTTTGCACACAGATAAAATCTTCGGCAACGTACATGCGCGCAGAGCGTTTTGTTATGCTATAGACCGAACAAAAATTGTGGATTATACGGTGAAAGGGGAGGGGGTTCCGGCATTTAACGGCATTGTGCCGATTGGTATGGCGGGCTACAATAATGCAGCGGTGAAGGGCTTTAACTTTGATGTTGCCAAAGCGCGCGAAGAGTTGAAGTTGGCGGGCTATCCTGATGGCAAAGGACTTAAAAAAATCACCTTGCAGATTAATAGCGGTGGCGGCAGAAACGAGAAAGTTGCAGAAGCTATCATTGCCATGCTGAAAGAGAATTTGAATGTGGAAGTGAACATTACGCAATTACCTTTTGCGCAACATTTAGAGAACTATGAAGTAGGTAAGGCGCCCTTTTGGCGTGCTGGTTGGGTGGCAGATTACCCTGACCCTGAGAACTTCCTAAACCTTTGCTATGGCAAGCATGTGCCCGCCAACCCTACTGATAAAGCTTACCTAAATGCTTACAGATACAAGAACCCTGTGTTTGATAAGTTGTTCTTAGAAGCATTGGCAACCACCGACTTTGAAAAGCGCAATCGCCTGTATGAACAACTCGATCAGATTGCGGTGAATGATGCCGTGATGTTGCCTATTTATTACAACATCAATCGCAGGTTGATTCAAAAATATGTACGCAACTTTCCCGTTAATGGCATGGAGTATCGCAACTTTAGAAATGTGTGGTTGGATAAGTGAGCGGAGAGATTTTAGATGTGAGATGTGAGACATGAGATGAATATATTTGTGTTGAATACCAAGCAAATTTGTAAATGCTGTAGGTATCGCAATGACGTTGCCCTTCAATCAAAACGACCCCGACATTGCGAACAAGGAACGAGTGAAGCAATCTCAATAATAACATGACACCCTGAGCTTGTAGAAGGGTGTTTTGATACGCTAAATTTTATTATAAAGAAGCAAGAAGCAAACACAGAACAAACATTTATATTGAATTAGTATCTCAATGAATTTTAAACAAACAACTTATGCTGAACAGAATATTAAACGAGCCGGTGACGATTTATCGTTACGATAAATTTATTGTTGGTTTTATTCCGGGTATGATTGCGCCCTTGCTTGGAGTGCTACTATTTTATGTGGCAAAGTTCGATCACCTTACCTTTGCAGAGTACCTGAGTTATATTAAGATGCCCTTCATCTTTTCGCCAATGATGAGCCTTGGTGTGGTGCTGAACCTGTTTGTGTTTTTCATATTTATTCAGCGCAATTTCTACCGCGCAGCACGGGCGGTTATTTTCGCCTGTATCTTGTATTCTATCCCTATTTTGATTGTGAAGTTTTTTATGTAAAAACTATTTGTAGATCAGATAAGGTTTACGTTTTTCAACAAAAACATCAATATCCTTTTGCCACGATTTTCTGATGTCTTCTTCGCTTAATTCCTTTTCTATCTGAAGTTTTAATTCGCTGTTGCCTGCAAGCTTATTAAAGAATCCTGTTTTGAGAAAGAAGTGCTGCTTGTCTTTATGTTGCGCATACATTTTGAACAAATACTGCAAGTTCAGTTTATCAGTTTCGGCACCAAAGTCCTTGCTTTCGTTTCTTAAGTCATAGCCCTTGCATTCCACATCTTTGTGCGGTGGATTCTTTGCACCGTCAGTAGATTTTGGTGTAAAAGCAAAAGGAGCTTTAGCAACTTGTGGCGCACCAATTGCTTGAAATGGAAAGTCTGTGCCACGCGCCACGCTGATGTCTGTTCCTTCAAAAAAACATATAGACGGGTACAGATAAACTGCTCTGTCGTTTGGCAAGTTTGGTGAAGGTTTTACAGGCAAAGAATAACGCGAGTTGCGTGTATAATTCTGGCAAGGGACAACGGTCAATTGAGGCACGATATTTTCTCCCAACCATTTTTCGCCTACAATCATTTTTGCCAATTCGCCCACCGTCAAGCCATGCAACACAGGTATCGGGTGCATACCCACAAACGATTGAAACTTAGTTTGCATCACAGGTCCATCAATACGATAAATGTTGGGGTTCGGTCTATCCAACACAATTATCGGAAGCTTATTTTCGGCACAAGCAATCATCAAATAGTGCATCGAAGAAATATAAGTATAGAACCTTGCACCCACATCTTGAATATCAAAAATCACTACATCCACATCTTGCAAATCCTGTTTTGAAGGTTTCAGTTTATCGCCATAAAGCGAGATGATGGGCAGCTTAGTTTTGGGGTCTTTGCCATCATTAATATAGTCGCCAGCATCGGCAGTGCCCCTAAACCCATGCTCGGGTGCAAAGATGGTTTTTACATCAATGCCCAAGCTCAACAACGAATCTACAATGTGCGTTTTATGAATCATTGAAGTGTGATTCACCATCAATGCCACACGCTTATCTTTTATTAAAGGAAGATATTCAGCCGTGCGCTCGGCACCTGTCAATATACCAACGTAAGCCGTAGGTTTTGCAGCCGCCTTATGTTTCTTTTGTTTTTTGGTTTGCCCCTGTGCCGGTGCATTGCACGACACTGTAAGTAGTAAGAAAACGAAAAATGGAGAAAGGGAAATGAACTTTTCAACTTTCTTGCATTTTAATCTAAAATCAAAAAACACACTTTTGAAATCTAAAACCATACTTCTCAAATCCTCATTGTTATCTTCGCGCAAAATAGAATAATTGAACATAGAACGTTTCTTAGTGCGCAAAATAGCATTTCGCTCACAAAAGAATTTCTCCTCTTTCATCATCAAAATTTCTCTTGCCGCAGTGGTGTTGAGTATCAGCACGATGATAATTTCATCTTCGCTTATCAATGGTTTTCAAAAAGAAATAAGAAATAAGGTTTTCGGCTTTTGGGCACACATCAACATTGTACCTTTCAGCCTCACTAAGTCTTTTGAAGAAAGTGGCACCTATCTTTATCAAGATTTTTATACCAACAATAACATCATTCCCGAAGCTGCACATATTCAGGCAGTGGCAATAAAAGCAGGCTTGCTAAAAACACGCCAAGCCTTTGAAGGAATAGTGTTGAAAGGTGTAGGCAATGATTTCAACACAAAGTTTTTTCAACCTTATCTGAAAGAAGGTGCCATGCTTTCATTGGATAGTAACGAGCGCAGAAAACAATTGCTCATTTCCACCGCCACTGCAAAAAGAATGAAACTAAAATTGGGCGATAAAGTGGCGGTTAATTTCATGGATAAAAAAATAAGAACTCGCGCCTTCATCATCTGTGGCATTTACGAAACAGGATTAGATGAATTTGATAAACAATATGCCATTTCCTCCATCAGTGTGATTCAAGATTTGAACAATTGGGGCAGAGATACGGTAGGTGGTTTTGAGATATTCTTAAAAGAAAACAATCTCTTTAAAAGCCGAGTCAAGGCATACTTCCTTACCATTTTTGGCGGATTTCTTACACCCGATTATGCAGCCGAGTTGCGCACCGACCCATTAGATAAAATCGCCAACGATATTTATTATAGAATGAGTAACACAAGTTTGGATGTGCAAACAATAAAATATCAAAACCCCGGCATCTTCGATTGGTTGGAACTGCAAACTATGAACGAGTTAATTATTCTTTCGTTGATGATAATTGTTGCTGCAATTAATATGATGACAGCTTTATTGATTTTGATTCTTGAACGCACTAATATGATTGGAATATTGAAAGCCCTGGGCAGCACCAATGGCAGTATTCGCAAAATGTTTATCTATTATGTTTTGGTAATTATTGGTGGTGGCTTGGTAATAGGTAATGTGCTTGGCATAGGGCTTTGTTTGCTGCAAAAGCATTTTGAGTTTGTAAAACTCCCCCAAGAATCTTACTACATCAGCAGCGCGCCTATTGACATAAACTTTATGTGGATATTGGCATTGAACATACTCACGCTGTTTATCTGCACATTGCTGCTACTGTTGCCATCGCGCATCATCTCAAACATCAGTCCGGTTAAGGCTATTAGGTTTGATTGATACACAATAAAAAAGCCCCTGCAAAATTATTGCAGGGGCTTTTTTCTTTGAATGAAATAAGAATTACTTTTTCGCTTTAATCGAAATGTTCCCGCTTGTAAGTTTTATACAAACATCTTTATTACCGCCAGTTTGTTGAAATACAGTTACTGTAAAGATTACTTTGTCTTCAGCTAAATATGGCTTCAGAGATTCTCCTGTAACATTCAGGTTAATCTCAGTATTCCCTGTTTTTGGGATGCTGCCTTCTGCTACTTGTTTTCCCAAGCCTGCTTCGCCTACTTTTTTAATGTAAACTTGAGCACCTGAAAGTTCATCCAAATTTCCTGCAACCCCACTTTCAAACTTTACTTTAAATGCAGATACACTAATTTTATCAATACGATTCTCATCGTATGTTAAACCTTGCTTATCAAAGGCAGCTTTAACTTCCGACATTGAAAATTCAAATGTTTTGATGTGTCCGTTAGATAAAACTGTTGTTGATGCGGGCAGGCACAACAATTGGTCAGCAATAGGTAAGAAAAGGTCTACAGACTTGTTGCAAGAAGAAACTCCTGTGATGATTACTAAGGCTATCATCATAGCCATGATTGTGTTGATTTTTTTCATGTTGTATATTTTTGTTAAACAAAGCTAAGAAGATATTTCTAACTGACGTACTACTTTCTGAAGAATCTCAAAAACAGTTTCCGCCATCACATTCTCACTATCTAATGTTGGGTTCACTTCTGTAAACTCTAAACAACAAACGCGCTCATTCTGCAAAAGGTCAAGAATAATGTCGGCAGCTTCGCGCTCGTTGATACCTCCTTTAACGGGTGTTCCTGTTCCTCTGCTTACACTTGGATCCATACAATCTACATCAAACGAAATGTAAATCTTATCGCATTGAGCAAGGTGTTTTATCGCTTCGCGACAAACTTTAGTGATACCTGTTTTGCGAATATCATTAGTAGAGAAGTTCTTTACTTTGTTCTGTTTCAACAAATAAGATTCTTGTTCTTCAAAGTCGCGCAAAGTCATGTAAAGCAAATCACGATACTCTACCTTAGGAGAAATACCGCCAACATTTTTGAGCATTTCCCAAAGCTCTATGGTTTCATAGTCAAGGTCATTTACTTTGTTTTCAATGTTGTCTTCTCCCAATGCAATCGCTAAAGGCATACCGTGCATGTTGCCAGATGGAGAAGTGAAAGGAGAATGTAAATCGGCATGTGCATCAATCCATATCACGCCAATTCTTGATTCAGGATAAGCCATTTTAATACCTGCAATAGTGCCGCTTGCATTGCTATGGTCACCCGAAAGTATAATCGGAAAGCGACTATCTCTTAGCGTATCTCTAACTGCCGCACCAATGCGTTCGTGCATTTTTAATATGCTGCGAATACGCTTTGCATAGCGGCTATCAAAACCTCCAAACAATGCTGCATTGTCATCGGGTATATTTAAGCTGCGATGTGTTTTAAAAAAGGTGCTTCTAAAATCTAATGCAGCAATTTTTACTGCATCCACACCCAAACTTGCTCCGCGAGTTCCTGCACCTACTTCGCTTTTACATTCTAATATTCTTACGTTTTTAGCCTTAGCCATAAATTTATTTTTCAATCGCAAAAACAAGGTTTAATGAGCCTTGCAGGGTGCTGTTTGTGCAGTTTTACACAATTTGTTTACAGCACATATCGTATTTGTTAAATACGTTTTTATTTTCGGGCTAAGTTAAGGGCTTTATCCAATCAGCCAAGTTTGATGAAAGGTTAAAGCGGTGGTGTAGGTTTTATTATTGAAAATTAATTTTTAATCAGCAAAACAAATATTATGAGCAGGCAGCAATACATTCTCGCCCTCGATCAAGGAACCACCTCATCGCGCAGTATTCTTTTTGATGCAAAAGGTTTGCCCGTTGCAAGTTCTCAAAGGGAGTTTACACAAATATTTCCTCAGCCAGGTTGGGTAGAGCATGACCCCTTAGAGATTTGGGATACGCAACTTTATACAGCAAATGAAGTGATGCGCAAGCATGATGTTTCTCCGTCTCAAATTGTTTCTATCGGTATCACCAATCAAAGAGAAACAACTATTGTTTGGGATAAAAAAACAGGACAACCAATTCATAATGCCATTGTGTGGCAAGACAGGCGCACAGCACCTTTTTGCGAAGAATTAAAAAAGAATGGGCACGAAAAATATATCAGCGACAACACCGGCTTGGTTGTAGATGCTTACTTCAGTGGCAGTAAGCTGAAATGGATATTAGATAATGTAAAGAATGCCCGCAAGCGTGCCGAGAACGGTGAATTGCTTTTTGGCACAGTAGATACTTGGCTGCTTTGGAAACTTACAGCGGGTCTGATTCACGCTACCGATTATAGCAATGCTTCACGCACCATGTTGTTCAACATTAAAAAGTTGCAATGGGATACCAAGTTGCTCGACTTATTTAATATTCCGAGAGTGATGTTGCCCGAGGTAATGGATAGCAGCAAGTTCTTTGGCTTAACAGATAAGTTTTTGTTTGAAGGAAAACAGATTGCTATTGGCGGCATTGCTGGTGATCAGCAAGCAGCACTATTTGGGCAGGCTTGTTTTAATGAAGGCATGGCGAAAAACACCTATGGCACAGGTTGTTTCTTATTAATGAATACAGGATCAAAACCAGTGAAAAGCAAACATGGTTTAATCACCACAATTGCCTGGGGTTTGAATGGAAAGGTGGAATATGCTTTAGAAGGAAGTGTTTTCATTGCAGGTGCTGCCATTCAATGGTTGCGCGATGGATTGAAGTTGATAGATTCAGCATCCGAAAGTGAGTATCATGCAAAAAGTGTTGAAAGTAGCGAAGGTGTAATTGTGGTT
The DNA here is from genome assembly GCA_964552715.1 of uncultured Chitinophagaceae bacterium. GTDB lineage: Bacteria > Bacteroidota > Bacteroidia > Chitinophagales > LD1 > UBA7692. Next base: position 10,598 of record CAZKHZ010000104.1, read on the forward strand.
CCTGCATTTGCGGGCTTGGGTGCACCCTATTGGGATATGTATGCACGTGGTGCAGTATTTGGTTTAACGCGCGGTACATCCAAATCTCATTTAGTTCGTGCTACTTTAGAGTCGCTTGCCTATCAAACACGCGATGTGCTGAATGCAATGGAAAAAGATTCGGGCTTAAAATTAAAATCGTTGCGCGTAGATGGTGGTGCCAGTGAAAATAACTTCTTGATGCAGTTTCAATCAGATGTATTAGGAACGCCTGTTGATCGTCCGCTTTCAACAGAAACTACTGCCCTTGGCGCGGCTTATCTTGCAGGTATCTCAACCGGATTTTATAAAAAGTCTGAACTTAGCAAGCAGTGGCAATCATCAGCCAATTTCAAGCCAGCAATCAAACCTCAACAGCGTGATGCTTTGTATGCAAAGTGGCAACAAGCAGTAAATGCAGTGATGGCAATGAAATAGTTGAGCCAAGTATAATATTTGCCTTGATTAGATTGGTGCTTAGTTTGGCTAACATTCTAAATTAACCTGTTGTATGTAAGCACCTTTGAGCAATCTATTTAATCCAAAAGTCAAACACCTTTTCTTGTTCGAGAAAACCTTCGAGGCGGTCGCCAATTTTAACTGCACCAACACCAGAGGGTGTGCCAGTATAAATCAAATCACCAACTTGTAAAGTGAAGAACTGCGAAGCATAAGCGATGATTTTATCAAATGAAAAAATCATGTCGTTGGTGTTGCCTTTTTGCACTTCAGTTCCATTTAGTTTTAGCGAAAAGTTACAAGACTTAGATTGCAATGGAGAAAAAGAACCCACTGCCGCAGAGTTGTCAAATGCCTTAGCTATTTCCCATGGTAAACCTTTTGCTTTTTGAGTACTTTGCAAGTCGCGCGCTGTAAAATCAATACCCACACTTACTTCGTTGTAATACTTATGCGCAAATTGTTCTTCAACGTATTTGCCTTGCTTACTCACCTTTAGCACCAACTCAGTTTCGTAGTGTATGTCTGCACTCCATTCAGGATAAAAGAAAGGTTTATTATCTTTTAATAATGCAGTTGCAGGTTTTAAAAACACAACAGGTTTGTCAGGAATTTCATTGTTCAGTTCTTTAGCGTGCTCACTGTAATTTCTGCCGATACAAATTATTTTCATAGTATAATATTAAGCCCAAAGATTGTATTTCAAAATGCACCAAATTGCCCTGAATCCATCGCGCCAGCCTATTTTCTTGCCTTCTTCATAAGTGCGTCCGTAATACGAAATACCTACTTCATAAATGCGCACATTTGGGTAGCGGCTCATCTTGGCAGTCACTTCTGGTTCAAAACCAAAACGATGTTCTTTTAAGTCTAACGATTTAATCACCTCGGCTCTAAAAAGTTTGTAGCATGTTTCCATATCGGTCAGGTTCAGGTTCGTAAACATATTGCTTAAAAAAGTAAGAAATTTATTGCCCAAAGTGTGCCAGAAAAACAAGATGCGGTGGGGCTTTCCACCTGCAAAGCGCGAGCCATAAACCACATCTGCAAAACCATCTAAAACGGGTTTTAAAAGTATGTTATATTCATTCGGGTCATATTCTAAATCAGCATCTTGAATTATAATAAAGTCACCAGTTGCTTCGCGAATACCCGTGTGCAGGGCAGCACCCTTACCCTTGTTTTTTTCGTGCTTTCGATATTGAATATTGAGCGAAGGATTTGCAGCACTATAATCTAAAATTGCCTGCTCAGTTTGGTCGGTTGAAAAATCATTTACTAAAATTATTTCCTTCTCAATTTCTTGAAGCAATTGCACCGCCTTCACCTTATCTAAAATTTGGTGAATGGTTTTGCCTTCGTTGTAGGCAGGAATTATGATGGATAGTTTCATGCGTGTATATCTTGGTTATTGAAGATTGCATTGAATTCGCTGAATATGATGTTCATTTCGGTTGGCATTACTTTTTTCAAACCCAATTGTAAATCAAATTTAATTTAAGCTTGATAAAATAGTTGTTGTTCTAGTTTATAAACAAGAAAAGTTCTCGAATAAAGCTTTAGAACAGTAGTTTATTTGACATAAAAAAAAGCGCGAGGCTTTCGCTTCGCGCTTATAAGTATTTCTACATTCAAAACCTTTTACTTCAAGTTCACAAACTTTGAAACACTCATTGCTCTATAGCAATTAGCATCAACTTCGAGAAACTATCCCTTGAAGAGAAATCCGATTTTGGAATACAACAGCATCAGATTTTTTAAACGCTATTAGTGGTTCTGTCGTTAATCGTGTGAAACAAGTCGAGGAGAGGAGTTAAAATTGCAGT
>CAZKHZ010000105.1:0-12895 GCA_964552715.1 uncultured Chitinophagaceae bacterium
TTCCAAATTCTTTTATTCAGAATGGGGCATTGCATTGGCAGCAGCGATTGGGTCATCGGCAGTGTTTTTGTTGGTGCTATTGGTGGCAAAACGCATTAAGCAAAGTGTGTCGCTTTTGATTGTTGGTTTGATGCTGGGCAGTGCCATCAGCGCGGTGGTGGAACTGCTGCAAACATTTGCAGGAAAAGATGAGTTGAAACAATTTGTGTTGTGGACTTTTGCCAGCTTTAGGCACCTGACCCCGCAGCAGGTGTGGGTGATGGCGATTTGCTGCGGCTTTGGTTTTGCATTAAGCATCAAAATGATGAAGCCTTTGCAGGCATTGCAGGGCGGAGAAAACTTTGCGCAAACAGTTGGCATAGACACGCGCAGGTCAAAGCAAACCATCATCATCGCCACGGGCATTTTAGCTGGAACGGTAACGGCATTTTGTGGACCAGTTGCGTTTATAGGTTTGGCGGTGCCACATTTGTGCCGCATGATTTTTAAAACTGCCAACACCGTGACACTCACGTTTGCCTGTGTGCTTTTAGGTGCGGTAGTTTGTGGCTTCTGCAATGTGGCAGCGAGTATGCCGGGCAGCGAATATGCGCTGCCGGTGAATGTGATTACCTCTATTCTGGGTGCGCCATTTGTGGTTTACATCATCATAAAACAACCAAAAACTGTGTGATGCTGCAACTGAAAAACATACAAGTTGGTTATGGTAAAAAAACCTTGTTGCAAAATATTCATGCGAATGTTGCGGCAGGAAATTTTGTTGGCGTGCTGGGCATCAACGGCATTGGCAAAAGCACTTTACTGAAAACAATTGCCGGATTGATACATGCACAAAGCGGTAGTGTTATGTTGAATGAAAAAGCTGTGCAGCAAATTTCGATTGCCGACAAATCTGCTTTGATAAGTGTTGCGGGAACAGAGCGCGCAGAGATTTTGTACATGACCGTTCGAGAGTTTGTTGCCATGGGCAAAATGCGTTTTTCCAATTCATTTAATATTTTACCTATTGAGCATTTCAATCATGTGGAGCAGGTGATGCAGGCGTTGCAACTTGCGCATCTTGCTTCAAAATATATTGGTGAAATAAGCGATGGTGAAAAGCAAAAGGCAGTGATTGCAAGGGCAGTGGCACAAGACACTCCTTTAATGATTTTAGATGAGCCAACTGCCTTTCTAGATTTTAGAAACAAGCGTATTGTGTTTGAATATCTCGCTTCATTGGCAAAGACCAAACAGAAAATTATTCTTGCTTCCACGCATGATTTAGAGTTGTCGTTTGAACATTGCAGCAACTGGTGGGTGATTGATGAATCTCGGAATTTTGCAGTGTGTAATGACGCACAGGAAGTGAAAGAGATTTTGAAGTATTAATGCACTTAAACCACCGTCAGGGTCTGCGACCACTGACGGGGTAATTGAAACGTAGACTCTGTTTGCCACAGGTTAAAACCTCCCGCAATCGAATGCGGACAGGTGCGGCATTTTTGATTAATAGGACTTTTTTGTTTTTTAAGGCAGCCTAAAGTCTGAAAGTGAGGTGTGCTCTCATTTCAAACCACCGTCAAGGCTTTCAGCCATTGACGGGGTAACTAAAAACCTCAATTGAAGTCGCAGACCCAATTGGTGGTTTTAGTTTGTTCTTCTCCAAAAGATAGCCGCAACATTTGTGGGGCGAGTTTCTGTAGCAATTGTGCCTGCGTTCATATTTCCACCTGTAAGATTGAGTGTATGTGTATGATTGGGAACTGTATGGGTATGCGCACCATTGGAAGTAGTTGTTCTTGTCTTTATCCAATGGCGATGCGCGTACATACCTATTGTATGAGAGTGATTCATGCAGTTATCATTCAGTCTTCCCATAAAATTTCCATAAGTTTCTCTGCCGTCCCAACCTGAACCACATTGAGATGGATTGTCACCTGTTCCAACATTTTGGGCATTACTAATCAAGTTATCGTCATACGGAATCCAAATATTGCCCGAAAAGGGATTGGAACCGGAAGTGGAGATGCTGGCAAATCTTGTATCAGGATTACCCGTTGCAGGACCTCCGCCCCACCAAAAACTCCCATCACTAAGAGTATTGCCATTGCCGTCACCATTGTCGTTTGTGAACTCTCTAGCATCATCATTGCTCCAATTTCCTCCCCAATTATGCAAGTGAGCTCCGTCAAGCGCGGTAGTCAAGACACCAGCACCTAATGCAGTTCCAGTAACATTGTGTGTGTGGTCTTGCATGGCAAAGTTTTGGGTGACACCCGATAAAGCACCGCCACTTGCTACATTGGCGGCACCACCTTCTGCACGCAAGAACTGCCCGTTGTTAATGTCTGTTCTTACCCATGTTGTGTTTGGATAAATTGCATTAGGGTCGGCAGCAGTGAACCACTGCGTGTAAGTGCTGCCAATGGGAGGCGTGTTGATGTTCAGCCACTTTGTGCCGTCATACACTTCCATAGAACTTAGTGTATTGTTCCAGCGCATGGTGCCTGCGGTAACAGTTGCCGGACGTTGTGCACTTGAACCCGATGGAAATGCAAGACCGTCATTGGCAGTGGATGCATCCAAAGCAACATTTGGGCTTGTATTATTCAAACCAATACGATTGTTGTTTTGGTAAAGCACAGAATTACACAAATCGGTTGGCGAGGTAAACACTGCAAGATAAGTTCCTGATGCTGTTGGGCAGATGGTGCCGGGTCCAGTAGCTCCAGTGTTTCCTGAAACTCCAGCAATGCCTTGAACACCTTGAGAGCCTTGTGATCCGGTATCGCCTATTGCTCCAGTAGTTCCTTGAATTCCCTGCGCGCCAGTGTTGCCTGTTGCGCCTTGAATGCCAGGTTGATTGCATAATGAAAGCCAAGCAGCACCATCATAATAATAGAAGCAATTTACAGTGATATCAAACACCAACAAACCTGTTGCAGGCGAGGCAATTGACTGACGCTGTGTTTGTGTAACGCGAGGAACTAAGAAGCCTTTATCGGTTGCAGATAAATCTAAAATGGAACTACTGTTTGGCGCATTGGTTCCAATGCCAACATTATTCTGCGCATTGGAAAACATTACAGCAAACAATAAACACAAGCATAAAATTCTATTCATATAAGAGTTTTAAATGGAGTTGATGATAACGTAGGTGACTTTATAAAATCAACGCCAATATGAAAACAAAATTCTAATGAAAGGATGAAGATTGGTGATTTTTAGTTGCAGTAGATAATTAGTTGAAGGAGTTTTTTAATCAAAATACAAGGCATAAGATTACCCCAAAAATCGTCTGATTAACGCTAAAGGTTCGCCAAGTTTGATTGTGGCTGTAAAGCTGATGCGTTGGAAGAATCTTTTATAGCCGAATAGTTCCTGATTGTCGCGGATGTTTTTGGTGGTTACGAATGGAATATGAATTTCCAGAATGTCCTTTAAACCTACAGATACTCCTAACTCTGCTGCAAATTCAAGCTTCTTTAACTCTGAGTAAACAACTGCCGTAGAAGCCCAAGGATAGATAGGCACGGGAATGGGTAATTGTGTAGAGAAATTAGCCGACATCAGAAAGTTGCGTGTGGCACCAAATGTGGTGAGCGAACGGAATGCACCTTGTGTTTGCGCTATTTGTCTGCCGATGTATTGATTTTGCCCGTTGCGGTCAATGAAAGTTTCATCTAGCATATAATCGCGTTGCAGCCAATAGATTCCATTGGGTAGCGTATTCATGCTTAGATACAAACGACCGAGCGGTGCTGAAATATCATTTGCTGCTTTAAAGTAAAGTGGGTTACCCCCTGCAAATACACGAATGTCAAAGCCTTTGTTTTTCTTTTTGTAGCTGATGCGAAAGTTTGCTTCGGCACGCATTTGCAAAAAGTAATCGCTTTGCTGAAAACTTACTTGCACATCCATCGGGTGTAATGTTGATTTTCTTTCAAAGCGATAAGCGAGTTCATTTACATAATAATGCTGGGTTTTATCTACGGTTTCTTTTCCTTGTTTATATTGATAGTCTAACCAGATATTTGTGCTGCGCAGATTTAAGAAATGGGTGTTTGCACTGCGTGGATGTTTCTTCTTAAATTCAATAGAAACAGTGGGTTCAATCTTGTTGAATTGCATGGGTGATGGATTTAACCAATAGCTGTATCGCTTGCCGTTAATACCAAAAGCAATATGCTGCACACCGCCTTCTTCGGGATAAAAATTATAGCTCATCTTAAAGCCTCCAACAATTGTTTTTCCGCGAATGCTGTATGCCGGAGCAATTAGATATTTGAACTTTTGGGCAGGCAACAAAGGGTTGTAGAAAGCCATTCCTACAAAGAATTTATCGTAGTTGTTTGCGCCAATCCAAGGAGCAAAACAGATTTGTGTGCGTTCGGGATTTTCGATGCTGGTTAAAAACTGTAGGCGCAATGGAGCGGCATGTTTGGCAGCTTTATTGTGATAGTAGAAATTGTTTCTTCTATTAATATCAGGCGAAGACCATGAAGTGTCGTTTACAATTTTTCCATTTATAACCGCACTTGGCAGGTCGGGAATGAAATCGTAATTCTTTTTGTAGGTAATGCTTGTGATGCTATCGTTTACAACTGTTGCCTTACGGATTTTTACATCCATTTTTTTCGTAGTATTCAATAAGCTATCGAACCACCAACTAAGGTTTTCGCCACTTGTTCTTTCAAATACATTTCTAAAATCGTAGGGCTGAGGATGCTTGAATTTCCATTCATTAAAGTAAGTGTGCATGCAACTATCGTAGCGGCTTTCACCCAAATAGGTTTTTAGGTAATCTAAGAGCAATGCTGTTTTTAAGTAAACAATCACCCCCATATTGTCGGAGGTGAATTCTTCTGCGCGAAGGGTAGCTTTTTGGTCACGATTCTCGCGCGCTTGGACAAGGTAGGCGAGGTAATTCATGTCGGCAGCCTTCCATTTTTTCATGTCGAGCATTTTGCCTAAACCAGAGTTAAAGACTCCACCAAGAAGTTTTGCATCGGGATACTTTTTCATCATGTAGGTGCGCTCGTAGTAGCTGTTTACGCCCTCATCCATCCACGGGTTTATTCTTTCATTGCTGCCTAATATTCCATAGAACCAATTATGACCAACTTCGTGTGTAATTACTTCATCCAAAGATTCTTTGCTCCCAGCTCCACCAATCACTGTAATAGTTGGGTACTCCATGCCACCACCCGCTTCCAACGCACCTTCCACTGCGGTTACAACATTATAAGGATACTCGCCTACTTTTTCGCTGTAGTGCAGAATGGCATCTTTTAAATACTCAGTTGAATTCTTCCAGAGCATTTTGCTTAAAGGCGTAAACATGGTGGTGCAAAGAACTTTACGTTTGCTTTGCGGAAGCTCAACAGTGTCGCGCCTTACGATGTAGCGTTTATCAGCAAACCATGCAAAGTCGTGAATGCGGTCTTGCTTAAATTCAATAGTTTTCTTTTGGGTTGAAGATTCAGGAAATTCATCAAAAGCATTTCTTCTTTTTCTTACTCTTTTTAGGATTGTGTCGCTTGTTTGTGCGGCAATTAAAGAATCCATCCAAAGATGTTCTTCGGCAGTTTGCAATTCGCCTGTTGCACCCACCACATAGTTTTTAGGCACAGTAATTCGAACTTCAAACGAGCCAAATTCGCTGTAGAATTCACCTTGATCAACATAAGATAATGGATGCCAGCCATCGTTATCATAAACTGCGGGCTTGGGATACCATTGAGATATTTGATAAGATTGACCTTCGTGCCCAAGCCTAGAAAATGTTTTAGGAACACGCACTAAAAATGGTGTGGTGATGTTGATGCTTTCGCCCGATTTGAGCGGTTTGTTTAAAGTTATTTTTGCGATGTCGATGTTGGGTGTATCCAATTGCCACTTCACTGTTTCGGCATTTACTCTAAAGGCGATTTTTCGGATAAAACCTTTCTGATAGTCTTTGCTGAATTGGAAAGAGGTGTTGCCATTTTCCAACATTTGCTTAGCGAATTTTGTATCGGTGTTCTTGTAGGCGTTTGGCCACAAGTGCATCCATATTTCATTCAGCGTTTCGGGAGCGTTGTTTTTGTAATCAATTGATATAAAACCAGTGAGGGTGTGTAGTGAGTCATTCAACTCTACATCAATGCTGTATTTTACTTCCTGTTGAAAGTATTGGGCATTTGCAGAGAATGAAAAAAGAAAGAAAAAGAAAAAGAAAAGGGGTTTGAAATACAAGAGGAAGAGGGACGAGGGACGAGGAACGAAAGATTTTATGTGTTTATTTTCCATTGAAATGATGCGGTAATTGCAGCCGCTAAGCTATACCGTTTCTGTTCAATTTTAGAGTAGCAGAAAAAGACTTTGTTGCCCAACTACTTTTTGCTGTCGCCTTCAAGTATTTTTTTCAACTCTTCGGCACCTGTTGTAGGCAGGCGTTCTTCCTTTGCACGCAGGATAGCATAATCGCAAGATTTGATGGCTTCTTTGATATTACCTGTTTTATAAAGCAAGTAGGCGTAAGTAATATTATTGGTAGAAGTATTTTTCAAATTCACTGCATCAAAAGCCCACTTAGATGCTTTTTGCAATAATGCTTTATCATTTACATTTAAGTAGTAGTTCCAAGCAATGTCGTTGAGGACAAAGGCATCTTTTGTGCCTGATTTTTTGATGTATGCAGTGGCAAATTTATCAAAGCTCACCCAATCGTTTGTGCGCGCGGCATAGTCCATTGATAGTTTGTTGATTTGTTCTGCTGCATCGGGGGCGTTTAAATTCTGCAACACTTTTGTAGCTACATCAAAGATTGCTTTATCATTTTTCTGAAGCGATTCCTTCATTGCTTTTTCGGCAAGCGAATTTATTTTGCCCGAAACCACTTTGTCGCCAACTACTTGATTGTAATAAGTTTTGTTTTTTAAAACATAAGCCATGCCAGGAGAAGTGGTGCTGTTGGTGTAAGCAAAAATCTGCTTGGTGGTTCTTTCGGTTTGCAGGTCTTTATCAGTTAATGCTTTCAACCATTCTGTAAATTCCTTATCGTAATTTACACCATCGTTTAATAGCGCATCTACATAGGTTTGCAAGAACTCAGGTGTGCGATTACCCGCATCGTATTTCCCTTTCAATTCATCCATTAAGCCGGGCAGTTGATTGTTTGCCTGCTTGCCTCCAGCAATCAAAGTTGGTCCATCAACTAAACCAACTACGCGATTTACAACTTTGCGGTTGCCGTCAATAAACAACAAGGTAGGATATGCACGCACACCAAATTCAGCAGCTATGGAAGGTCCCTCACCTTTTTCCATATCGAACTTAGTATTGATAAATTTTGCGTTGAAATAACCGCCTACATCTTCTAATGGAAAAACGTTTGAGGCAAGTCTTTTGCAAGGTCCACACCATGTTGTGTAGCAGTCCATGAAAATAATTTTGTTCTCGGCTTTTGCTTTTGCAATAGCATCGTTGAAAGAAATATTTTCTTCAAAAATGATGCCTTGAGACTGTGCAGATAAAATGAAAAAAGAGAATAGAAAAAATGCAGAAATGTATTTCACGATATGTTTTTTATTATGACGATGACTAGAACGTTTTTGTTCCGAGAAGTTTAAATGAATGAATCATTTATACCGAAGCACATAATTATGGTATTTGATGCTAAAAGTGAAACAGCTTATTATATTCACCACTTAAATTTTTTAAATGAAACATATTTTACTCTTTACTTTCTCTTTGTTTTTATTGAATGCTTCGGCTCAGGTTGCTTGTGTTATTGATACAACTAACGTTGTACAAGGAGCTACACCAACTGCAGAGAATCTGCCATGCGCTGTGCAGGGTGTTTATTACGAGCAGGTGATTCAGATATTGTTGCCTTCGGCTTTTGCAGTTGCCACAATTGATTCATTTAAAATATTGACAGTTAGCGGAGTGCCAAACGGAATGCAGTATGCCAGCAATCCGGCTAATAGAGTTTTTAAGGGTGGCAAGAGTGGATGTTTCTTCATAAAAGGAACTACCAACGACCCTAAGGGTTATTATGACATTGGTTTTACGGGCACTGCCTTCGTCAAGGTTAATGGCGTCAAAACTACTTATCCTTTGGATGAAGCTGCCGCAAAGGGCGCAGGCTTTGATTTGTTTATTGAAATTGTGGAGCCGGGAGATACCTGCCGTCAGCCTGTTACCTCTAGCATTAGAGATAGCAAGCAGTTTGACAATGTTGCTTTCAACACGTTTGTGAGTTCGCAGAACGACCAAGTGATGATGCAGGTGAAGACTACAGAAGCGTTTACGGCTAAGGTGTTTATTGTAAATATGTTGGGCGCAACAGTTGCCAGCAAGCATATTGAGGTGAATGGAAATACCTCTGATGTGTTGGACGTGGCAGGTGTTGCTAAGGGCATGTACGCTGTTGTGTTGCAATCAAACAACAAGATAATTACCAAGAAGATTATAATTAAGTAACCCTTCATGCAAGACATTCACTCGAAAGATGACATTGATTTTTTGGTGAATACTTTTTACAAGCGGGCAGTTGCCGACCCGCTTATCGGACATTTTTTTACACAGGTTGCAGCACTGGATTTTGAGCATCATATTCCATTAATTGTGTCGTTTTGGGATTCGATGTTGTTGGGTGCAAATACCTACCGAGGCAATCCGATGATTAAGCATATTGAATTAAACGAAAAGTCGGAGCTTTTACCTGCGCACTTTGAGCGTTGGGTGGAGCTGTGGCAGCAATCTGTGACAGAGAACTTTGAAGGGGTTAAGGCAGGCGAAGCTATTACAAGGGCAAAATCTATTGCATTGCTAATGCAGTATAAGATTAAGGCTGTGTAGAGGCGGGATTTTTGATTTTAGATTTTAGAAGTTTGATTGGGGTTGCGAATAGGGAGGTTAATAAATATGAAAAACAGTATAAGTATAGACATGAAAAGTTTCGTTTTAGACTCAACTCTTGGTGATTTTAAGTTTGTTTTTTATAGTTAATGTTAGCACATCAAATATCTATTCATTCATCTAAAAAATGGATTGTTAGCAGGATGGATTGGCGAAGGTGTTTATTCGTAAAATAGGGCTTTTATGCTTTGGTATGAATGCTGAAGATTTATTGTTTTAAAGGAATTTTTGCTTTTGAAAAAGAGAGCTGAAGCTCGTGGGATGGAATAACAGCCTGGCAAGGGTTGACGTTTTGGCGAGCAAGGAGACAAGAAGGGATGAGGCAGCCGAATAATGATTTTGAACAGAAATTATTGTACTAAATACTTTGCGAGGATGGCGTTTAGTTTTTCACCGCTCACATCGGTTTCAATAATGATGCCTTCTTTGTTAATCAAAAATGTGCTTGGAACTGCAAACACGCCATACTTTTTGATAACTAAAGCATCAAATCCATTATTGTCTATGAGGTGTGTCCATTTGTTGACTTCATCTTTTGCAATTACTTTTAGCCAGTCTTCATTGTTTTTATCTATTGAAATAGAAACAATTTGAAAGTCGGCATTGACGTATTTATTTTTTGCTTGAATCAAATTTGGATGTTCTTTGCGACATGGGGTACACCAGCTTGCCCAAAAATCAAGCAGCACATATTTTCCTTTGAATGAATTTAAGGAAATGAGTTTTCCGGCTGTGTCGGGCAATGTGAAATCGTAGGCAAGGCTATTGATGGTGGCAGATTTTTTTGAATCTAAAATTGCTTTGAATCTTCTACCTAAAAGACTCTCCTTAATGCGTGGTGTTAAGCCATAATAGATAATGTACAATTCATTTATGTAATTGATATTGTGTGCGGCTAAATCTAGCAATAGTGCGGGTGTGGCATATTCATCTTTGTATTTCATCAGTTCAAAAACGAATTTCATGGTTTGCATGTCGCCTAAGGAATCGAGTGCAATATTTATATCCTTTGTTTTAGCAGAATCTCCTTTTACCAATAGCTTATCGTATTGCTTTTCAAGCGAGTCCATTTGCTTGTCGAAACCATAGTCGGTATCGCGTAGCTTTTTAAATACTTCATGATGTTTTGAGCCATTGATGATTGTTTTTTTTCGTTTGTATTTTTCGCCTGAAACATGAATGGTTGTACTATCGGTCAGCACTTCAGCATAGAATGGAATCGGCTTGTCAACTTCATTTCCAAAAACAACCAACTTTAAAAAGTTTGGTTCAGAGAAAGGTTGATTGTAGTAAAAATTACCTTTTACAACTTTCACCGAGTCATCCACTTTGGTTTCACCATTGCTGTAAAATATATGTAGCCATTGTTTATCAATGCCTTTAATGGTTCCAAAAATAGTGGTGGTTTGCGCGAATGAATTGACTGCACTGTAAAGCGCGAAGGCAATAATCAAGATGGATTTTTTCATGCTATTTAATTAGTAGTATGAAAATAAGAAATTCAGATTTGTTTATCGCGCAAAATCTTTAGCATCCAGCCCCAACCAGTTAAAGGCATTTTGATGCAGCATTAATTCTTTCTCCTGCGGCTTCCAATCTATGCTTTCAATCAACGAGCCGGGTATGGCTTCGCCCAAAGGAAAGGGATAGTCGCTACCCATGCAGATGCTTTCGGCACCCATTGTTTCCACAAGATATTTCAAAAAACTTTTATCGTGCACCAATGAATCAATATAGAATTTGCCGATGTACTCGCGGGGGTTTACGGTGTTGTCAATGGCAGTCAAATCGGGGCGCACGTTAAAGCCGCGCTCTATCCGCCCAATGCCCGAAGGAAAGGCTCCTCCTCCATGCGCAAAGGCTACTTTCATTTTAGGAAATCGCTCAAACACACCTCCAAATATCATGCTGCAAATAGCGCGGGAGGTTTCGGCAGGCATGCCCACCAACCACGGCAACCAATACTTTTGCATTTGTTTGGTGCCCACCATGTTCCAAGGATGAACAAACACACTCATATCCAAGGCTTCGGCAGCGGCATATATTTGAAAGAACTGTATTTCGTTCAGGTTTAAATCGTTCACATTGCTACCAATTTCAATACCCCGCAGCCCAATCTTTTTGCATCGCTCCAATTCTTTTACGGCAAGCTCCGCGTTTTGCATCGGGATGGTTCCCAAGCCGATAAAACGCTTCGGATAGCGCTGCACAATGCCAGCAATATGGTCGTTTAGAAACCGCGAAACATCCAAACAGTCTTTAGGTTTTGCCCCATAATTAAACATCACGGGAATGGTTGAGAGCACCTGCACATCTACCTTGTGGGTGTCGCATTGTTGCAGCCGAATATCTTCGTCCCAGCAGTTTTCCTGTATCTCGCGGAAAAACTCATCATCGCGCATCATTCGGGCACATCCGGCTTTGTGGTGGTCGAGCTGAATAAAACCTCCATAGCCAAATTTATCTGCCCAGCGCGGCATGTTTTTGGGAATAATATGTGTGTGAATGTCAACCTTTAGGCACACTGTTGTTTCTGTTGTTTCGGTGAGCAAAGTAAAAGAATTTACGAATGATTTGCGTTAAAGGTTGATTGATGCAGTAAAGTTACAGCCTTTCTTATGCTACATAATTAAAGCAGCGGCATGTATTAAATACTGCATAATGATTTGTAAGGAGTGTGAATATTTAAAACTTCCTACCATTCATATTGATGAAAGATTATTTTTGGCGGGCTAAATATCAATAATGACCGAAGTAAAAGTGCCCGCTGTAGCGGAAAGTATTTCTGAAGTAACTCTCAGCAAATGGATGGTGAAAGAAGGCGATTATGTTGTGTTAGACCAGCCACTTTGTGAGGTTGAAACAGACAAGGCATCGCAGGAATTGTCTGCAACTATTGCAGGTGTAATTTCGCTTGTAGCCAAAGAAGGTGATGATATTAAAGTTGGTGGCTTAATTGCAAACATTGACGAAACAGCTAAAGCACCAGCTAAGGCTGCTGAAATAGAAGCACCTAAAAAGGAGGCTGTTGTTGAAGCACCAGTTGTTGCAAAAAAAGCAGAGCAGAAAGTTGAAGTTAAACAAGTAAGTGCAGAAGGCGCGGCTGCTGGGCATCCATCGCCAGCGGCTAAGAAAATTTTAGATGAAGGCGATGTAAAAACTACGGATGTAAAAGCGAGTGGTGTGGGTGGAAGAATCACTAAAGAGGATGCAATACAAGCGGTGCGCAATAAGGCGAATATTCCACAACGAGAGGCTTTTAGCCGCGCTGAGAAAGTGGAGAAAATGAGCCGTGTGCGCAAAACTATCAGTGAGCGTTTGGTGTTTGCCAAAAACAGCACAGCCATGCTTACTACTTTTAATGAAGTGGATATGACGGCTATCAACAAGATTCGTGCGCAATACGGGGAGGCTTTCAAAAAGAAAAATGAAGTTGGCTTAGGTATGATGAGCTTCTTTTCAAGAGCAGTTTGTCTGGCTTTAGAAAAGTTTCCTGCCGTGAATGCTTACATTGAAGATGGCAATCTTATTTACCACGATTATATTGATATTTCAATTGCTGTATCTACACCAAAAGGATTGGTAGTGCCGGTGATTCGCAATGCGGAATCCTTATCGCTTGCTGGTATAGAAAAGAAAGTAAAAGAGCTTGCCATAAAAGGTCGCGATGGTTTGTTGACCATGGATGAAATGACAGGTGGCACATTTACTATATCTAATGGCGGAGTGTTTGGTTCATTGATGAGCACACCAATTATTAATCCTCCACAATCGGCTATTTTGGGTATGCACAAGGTGCAAGACCGCCCAGTGGTGGTTGATGGACAAATTGTGATTCGCCCGATGATGTACGTGGCATTGAGCTACGACCATCGCGTTATTGATGGTAAAGAATCGGTTAGTTTTTTAGTTGCCGTGAAAGATTACTTGGAAAATCCACATAAACTATTGTTGGGTGCCGACCCTGTGGAGTTGTTGTTGGATTTGTAATAACAGCCCAATTTTT
>CAZKHZ010000106.1:0-12871 GCA_964552715.1 uncultured Chitinophagaceae bacterium
ACACTACATCATATTCCTCACCAATTAGGTAAGAGGCTATTGCGGCACCAACTTTATTCTTTTCGGTTAGGATAGCAATGTCGCGCTTGCTGAAACCCTTTGCCAGCGCATCTTCTACAAGGCTCAGCACTTTGGTTAGCATCACTTCTTCTAACGTTTCATCGTCTGTTTTTTCAATGAATGAAAGGTGAACATTGCCACCAATGATATTCTTGCCGGGCTTCTGTTCGTGTTCATGGTACACTTCTTTTTCCACCAGCTCGGGCAACTGTTTCATCACATTATAAAACTCGTTGTTGAAGGCTATTATGTTGTTTCTACTGCGATAATTGTACTCCAGATTTTGCAGCTTAGGGTCGTGATTGGCGATGTTCACTTCGCGTTCTCTCAATACCCAGTCTTTATCGCTTCCATATATCTGCGGCAACATGGCAAACTGTTTCACCTCACCGCCTCTAAAGCGGTAAATGGCTTGTTTGGCATCGCCTACAATCAGGCATTCGTTGATGTTAGAAACTGCATTGTCAATCAGAGGTAAAAGATTGTGCCATTGCATCACCGATGTATCTTGAAACTCATCAATCATAATGTTGTCGTATCGTGCGCCAACACGCTCAAAGATTACCGGCACCGGCTGCCCAGTTACCTCACCAAACACCAACTGCTGAAACTCACCAATAAGCATCAAGCTGTTCTCTAACTTGTAGTGCTGCAACAAATCATTTATCGCCTGCAAAAGCATGAAGGGAAATACATTTTCGCGAATCAGTTTAGCGAGTGTTATTTCTCCAAATTGCCCGGTAAAAAAGGTTGTGAGATCTTTAAACAGTTGTTCCAAAACGGGTTGAGCGTTTAGCATGGCAGCGGTTGGATTTTTTGTGCTCCACCAATTGCCTTTTTCAAAAATTTCCCAGTGTCGTTTGCCGCCTTTGATATTGTCATAAGCAGTGCCCTTTTCGCGCAAGCCGATAAAGTAACCTACCATACCTCCAGCCTTGAAATGGAAATCTTCATTAGCAATTCCATTTTCCTCTATCACCCGAAACGCCCTATCAACAAGGCTTTTCACTTTCTTTTCAAAGTCATTAGTAAGCAAAAAAAGTTTTTGCTGAACTTTTAGCAACTGTGCTATAGAAGTTTTGGACAGTGCCTCGCGGTGGAAGTAGGCATCTTCTTTCAACAATAAAAACGAGAAGTTCAGCAACTCATCTTCTATGCGCATTCCCTTACCTTCCTGCAATTTTGTGGAAGCAAATTCAATCAATGCCTTAGATAAATATTTGCTTGTCTGCTCATCGCCATCGGTTATGTCACCTTCTATTTCATCCAACAACAAATCAATCACCTCAGCCATCAGCGACTTAGTATCCATCTCAATTTCTACATTCATATTCAGCTTCAACTCATAAGCAAAGCCTTTGATTACTTGATGCGTGAAACTATCAATGGTGCTGATGGCTAGATCGGTATAGCTATGCAATATTGAAGAGAGCATTGAGCTTGCGCGCGCTTGCAAAGTGGATGTATCAATACCTAAATGTGCCGTCAAAAATTCAATAAGCGCAGCTTCTTTTTCATCCAGGCTTGAAAGGTTGGCGAGTGCGTCCAATATCCGCGACTTCATTTCGTTTGCAGCTTTGTTGGTAAAAGTTATTGCAAGAATATGCCTGTATTGGGTGGAGGGATTGCGCAATGCTAGGCGCAGATATTCGCGAACAAGTGTGTATGTTTTACCCGACCCGGCAGAAGCTTTGACTACAGTAAGCATGAAGACAAGATTAATATTTTGAGGAAAATTTAAGGAAATTTGAATTTTAAGACATTTGACAGTATATTTGTGGCAAATGACGTAAAATGAAAGAATATAAAATGAAAAATATAGAAACAACAAATATTGCATCAGAGCCAATTGTTTCCTATTTGATTTCATCCAACACCTCATCTCCTCAACAAAATATCAGTAAGTCACGCGAAGGGATAGATAAAATCCGAGCTACAAAACTTGCCGAAATGTTGAATCTATCTGTAAGCGAAATGTGTGTTATTCTTCATATTTCTGAAAGAACTTGGCAGCGATATAATACCAACGATAAACTGTCTCCCGAAGCTTCAGAAAAAATTATAATGCTTGCTAATCTTGCATTACATGGTGAAGGAGTTTTTGAATCACTGCCAGGTTTCTATAAATGGCTTAAATCTAATCCTGAAATTTTAAACCGAGAAACGCCACTTTCCTATTTAGATACCGCTTTTGGCTTTCAACACATTGATAATATTTTGGGAAGAATTGAACACGGGGTTTACTCATAATGCTGGTGTATCGTTTGTGTAAAAAGAAATATTCCTCGGATCTTTCGGGTAATGGTGCAAGACGTTATGGAGGCAGATGGAATTATCCTGGTACTTCATTGGTTTATACTTCAGAAGTTGCATCGTTGGCAGTGCTTGAAATACTAGTTCATTTAAGAATTGAAGATGCCTCAATGCCCTTCATAATAACAACTTTAGATATTGGAAATTCAATAAAAGTAATTGAGCAAAAAGATTTGCCGAAAAATTGGCAGCGTGCAGATGGCAGCATTTACTTAATGAATACAACTAAAACTTGGATTGAAGAGCAGCAAAGCGTAGGATTAAAAGTTCCTTCGGTGATTTTACCAATTGAAAATAATATTTTACTAAATCCCGAACACCCTAAATTCATCAACGTAAAGATTGTTGCGCAAGAAGAATTTTCATTTGATAAAAGATTATTGTTCGTCTAAAACTTTCCAAAACGAAGGAATACCATTCCTCCCACACCGCTAAGGTTTTGCGTTTTTAACTCTTTGAAAGGTTCCCCAACAATAAGCCTGTAATTAAGCCCCACACCGATTCTAAAGATGTGCGTTGCATTCCAAATGCCATATACCGCAGGAATTATTCCTGCTAAATTCCTGCGTGTGGTAACTGTATCAAATTGTGTGAATTTAATATTACTCCATCCGGCTGCCAGTTCGGGTTGCAACGAGAATTTTTTGTCGTGAAAGAGAATGTACCCAAAACTTAAGCCAGCAAAATTGTGTGTCAGATAAAGCTGGTCTTTAGAATCGGGGTAAGTTAATTTTGTAATGTTCTCGCGCGAAGAAAGAAGGTGATAATTTGCTCCTACCACATATTTATGATTGATAACCCAATGTAAACTAAAGTGTGTGGTGGCGGCAGCACTGCCCACCATGTGAGTTGCAGCCACTGCAGCTTGCACATAGGCTGTGCTTACAAATTTCTTTGAGTAGAAAAATGGTTTCTGGGTAGTGTCTTCGTCCTGAGCAAATGTGCATGAAGCAACAAAAACAAATAATAACATTGCAATAATAATCTTACCGCAAAGCATTCCTTTGTATTCAAGCCGCATCGTATATTCTTTATCCCTCATTATTTAATATAAGTCAACCTTGCGGCAAGTTTATAATTCCTCAAAGTCCACTCTGTTCACCAACCACCAGTTTGCATCGGGCTTGCGGGTAAGCCAAAATTCAATCGGGTACTCACGCTTAGCAAAACGCCTGCCTTTGGCAGACTGCAACCCGTAAGTTATTGAGCAACTTAAATATGCCTCGGTATTTTCCTCATTTATGTCTAAAACTTTCACATCCATCTCCTCCAGTCTGCCGTTGTTAAATGTGCTTTGCCATATTTTTAGATTGCTTACCCACTCTTCAAAATCTACTTGCAAACCTAACTTGTCACGCATATCATCATCATACACGGCTTCAAAAGGTGGATTTTCTTTATCTATTAATATCACAGCCGCATCATGTACTGTGCGCTTTATATCAAAGGCATGATTGGGATAAAAGTCTTCATACACAAAATGCAACCTCCATCCTTTCAGGTTAATGCTTTCTACGTCTCTTTTAAAAAGTTCTTCGGTAAGAAAACGATAGAGTTCTCTAGTATCAATACCACTAACAGAAACAAGCGACACGCCTTTCTTATCCATCAATTTCAACAATCGTTTAAATTCTTTGGCAACGGCTTTGTCACTCAAATCATGTACGTGGCTATACTCAGGCTTGTCTATAAGTTCGTATAACTTATTAGTAACTGCAACAGCATGGGCACGCTGAATTTTTTCAATCTGCCTTAGAAAAGCATTTTCAATATCAGGAGGGATTGCAGTGCTGCCCACAAACTCGCCACCAAACTCTGCCATCATTTTCATTTTCAGAAACTCGTTCTCAGTGTTTAGCTCGTCTGCCGATTTGGTTTTCTTTTTTCTCTGTTTTGCCATTGGCTGCAAAATAAGTACTTATGTTTTAGCTTGCAAATGCAATAGAGTATCTACTACTCAACCCATAAAAGCAAACCTTTAAGATATTCGCCTTCGGGATGAAAAATATTTACCGGATGGTCTGCCGGCTGTGTTACCCGGTGGATGATTTTGATATTTCGTTTTGCCTCAATTGCCCCGGCTGTCACCGCTCCTTCAAACAAAGCAGCATTTACCGCCTGCGAGCAGGAGAAAGTAAACACCATTCCACCTTTTGACACCTTTTGAAATGCCGCAGCATTTATTCTTTTGTAAGCCTGAATCGCTTGATGTCGCGCACTGTGGTGTTTGGCAAAAGCAGGCGGGTCTAAAATAATTGTGTTGTAAAAATCATTCTTCGCTTCCTTCATGAATTCAAAAACATCGGAAGTGAAAGATTGATGATTTTGAAGCTGATTCAGCGCAATATTCTCATCGGTGGTTGCCATAGCTTTTGCAGACGCATCTACTGAATGTACCTCGGTGGCGCCACCTTTAAGTGCATACACCGAAAATCCTCCAGTGTAACAAAATGTATTCAACACATTTTTTCCTTTCGAAAACTCGCCAAGCAACTTCCTGTTCTCGCGCTGATCAAGAAAGAAGCCTGTTTTTTGCCCACCAACTATATCTACATTAAAACGATTTCCATGCTCGATGATTTCTGTTGAAACAGCTTCGCCAATTAGTATTTCATCTTTGGTGTGTGCATGAAGCGCGGCACTGCTTTTATCATATACGTTTGTAATTCTTCCTGCAGAAAGTTGCACCAATAAGTTGGCTACCATTTTTCTTTCCTTAAACATACCTGTACTGTGCGCCTGCACCACGGCAGTGTTATGATACATATCAATAATCAAACCCGACAAACCATCTCCCTCACCATGAATTAAGCGGAAAGCATTGGTTAAATTATTGTCCCATAAACCAATTGCCTTACGCAAAGCAATGGCGCTTTCAATTCTTTGTTTGAAGCAATGCTCTACACTGTCAATTTTATCAAACGAAAATAAACGAACGGCTATGCTACCATTAGCGTAGTGACCAACCCCAAGCAGCGCGCCTCTTTCATCTTCAACGTTTACAACATCCCCATCATTCGCTTCGCCTTCAATCTTTTTTATTGCACCAGAAAAAATCCACGGGTGGAATCTTCTAACTGCTTCGGTTTTATGTTTGTGTAACACAATAGTTGCAACATTCATGGGTTTAAATTTCTATAAGCCATAAACATACTTTTAAAAAAAGTTATCAAAACAATATTTGTAACCCGTAGCGCGTTAATCATTGTAAACAGCTTTGCTGTTGAGGTTACAATCAATATATATTTACGAAAATTTTACGTTATGAAAAGCATCATCAAATCTATCGCAGCTTCGTTGTTAGTCATCTTCGCTATGTCTTTATTAGTTAGTGCAATGGCAGAGCCTAAATCGGAAAGTGTAAAATTCCAATCCTCTCCAGTATGTACTATGTGTAAATCAAGAATTGAAACTGCACTTCAAAAAGTAGATGGCGTTTTAGCATCATTGGTAAATCTAAATAATGGCAAAATTAGTATAAAGTTTGACCCTGCTATTACAAATGTAGAAAGTTTAAAATCCTCCATTTTAAATTTAGGTTATTCTGCAAATGGAACTCAGCCGAATAAAGAATCTTTTGATAAACTCCCTGATTGCTGCAAGGGAAAAACAAAGCATTAAAAGCAAGTTCCTATTTCAAGGCAAGGACTTTTCAATGCTGATAAATCAACATTGATTTTCTACAACACAATAAAATGGATAGTGGTTACGTTTAAATATCACATCAAAATTTAAACGTTATGAGACAATTACTTTTAGTATTGGCAATCACATTTGCTTGGCAAAGTTTATACGCAACACATTTAATTAATGCTTTAAACTCTAAAGAACTTTCGGTTGAAATGCGCGGAGCCATCTTTAAAGAAATGACCGAAGCTATGCGCACAGAATCTTTTGCTCCAAAACTACAAATGGAATTAAAGAACAATACCAATGCACCACTTAAGGTTGAGTTAGAAGAGGGCTATATGATGGAGCCAATTGAAAGTGGCTATCAGGCATTGTTAATGACAAAGCCAATGGTAGTTACATTACAGCCTAAAGGTAGTAGCAAACAATTTTTGTATGCGATGTGTACACAAATTTCAATGAGTTCACCAAACTCAACAATAAAATATAAGGTAGGTAAAAAAGCACCCGATGCTTTACTTAGATTGGCACAACTAATTGCACAAAAAAATTACCAAAACTTTGGTGCTCAACAATCAGTGTGGAGTATTTCTGACAACAGCCCTATACTTTCTATTTCCGGCAGTTCAAAAGACATGGAAAATGACTTACAAAAATTTGTAGCTGATTTGAAAGGAGTGGACTTAGAAAAACTTAAACGCGAAAATCATGGCAAAGATTTAGCTTCAATTATGTCAGTGTATAACGGCAGAAAATTAGATAGAAATATTGTTTTCAAATCTGATACGAGCAGCATAGTTTCCGTAGGTTATTATAATGAACAGGGGGAACTAATTAAGCCTCTGTTTGAAAATACACTTTTTAAAAATGGGCAACATAGCATCCGCTACAATCCTTTCCCTCTTGCATTAGCAAATAAACGATACAGTGTGCGTTTAGTAAAAGACGATGAAGTTTTTAGAGCGTATTACTTTATGCAGTAATTGCATGAATAAATTATTCAAGGATTAAATGAAACTATTAGGCAATATTCAGTTTCCAATTTTTTGACTTAAAAATAATTCATTCCAAAAAATTTTGTGAATTTGTGAAAAAACCTATTTTCATCGCCACTAAAAGAAAATAATATGTCAAGTTACGGTATTGGAGGAAATGAAGTTAAGGGTGATGCTTCAGAAGCAGTAGGCGATATTCCTCAAAACAAAACACTCGTTATTGAACAATTAACTGCTGACGCTCCCATCAAACCGGAATTTGTGGAAGGCTTGCAAACAGTTGAAGATGTTTTTGCGCATTACAAACCCGAAGTGGAAGTTGAATTCCAACGTCAAGACGGCTCGGAGGCGAAAGAAAAACTTGGATTTAAAAATCTTGGCGATTTTGGTGCAAAAGGCGTTACAGCGCAAAGCAACTTCCTGAAAGATTTGAATACACAGCGCGAACAGTATGCTAAAATTGGCAAACAATTAAAGACAAACAAACTCTTGCGCAGTGCTATCGAAAATGAGGACACCAAAGCTGCATTATTAGATGCACTTCGTGCCTTGATTGCTGAATTAGACGAAAATAAATAATCACACACAAAACAACAAAAGGAGAAAAACAAATGAGTGAACAAGAATTACAACAACAGTCCGTACAATATAAGGAATCTGAAAAAGTTGCAAATCCATCGCAATTATTGGATGACAGCAGTGCGAAGTTAGCCAAGCTAGGAGGGTTTGATTTGATTGAGGTGTCTATTGATGGCACTCAAAATCTCAATCCAACCAGAAAAGCAAGAAAGAAAATTTTCTTAACTGAAGCATCTAAAAAAGATGAGCGTGATGAATTGAAACGCACATTAAAACTTTGGGAAAATTTACTTTCTGAACCAGGTTCAGTTTCTGATATGGTTGAAAAAAGTCAGTTGAAATCTGAAAGTGCTGATAAACTTTTAAGACAAAATCAATTGCGTGCCTTAGAGGCAACTAAAAATTTAGAACGCTCATACCGCAACGTAGCATTCTTCTTTAAAAATGCCGAGGCTGAGAAACTTAAAAATGTAAACTTCCTGAATGCTTCTAACGAGCAATGTCAAGATTTAGACAACACACGTTTTGCAGATGCAGTGCGCGAAGAGTTAGTTCGCAACTACGACAAATTAGACTTGCGTAAAAACTACTCTTTAATGGTTGTTCCAGGTTATTTGGGCTCAAACAAAGTAGTAGAAAAATGGTCGAAAATTGCACACGAAAACAAAGTGATGATGGTTACAGACTTCATGCACTTAGATGGCGCAGACGATGTGTTGGAAATGTTTGAAGATGCTAACCTTACAGGTGGTGATATGTACAAAAGCAATACCATGATGACTTGTAACTGGTTGGTAGGCAGAGGCAAAACAGCCGAAGTTGGTGAGGAGGAAGATTTATACGTTCCACCATCTGGTGCAATGGCAGGTAAAATCTACTCTACACTGATGTCGCAAGTTTCGGCAGGTAAAAAGCATGGTTCTTTGAATGAAGTTGATCAGGTTCGTTTTGAGACCAAGAAATCTGAAATCGCCAATATGGAGAAATTAGGTTTGGTGCCAATGGTAAACGAATACGGAAAGGTAATGGCGTTTTCTGCCAAAACACTTTTTAATGGCGACAACTTAGGTTTGCAAACCTACTCTGTTGTGCGCGTATTCGATTACATCACTAAAGTTTTGATGGACTTCTTAAACCGCAGAGCATTTGAAAATTTCAACGCTAACACACGGAAAGATTTAATGAGCCAAATCGTTAAGTTCTTAGACAGTGTAACTGGACCAAACAAATTGATTGAGAAATTTTCGGTAAAGCGTTTTGAACAAGACCCAAATCAGAAAGATAAAATCTATTTGGATGTTCACATGACTCCTTACTTCCCTGCAAAGAATTTCATGATTAAAATGGATGGACAAAAAGGCGATGATGGAACGGAATGGAATTCTGATTACGAACAACAATAATTTTGATACAACTTTTTTCTTAATAAAAACCAAGTATTATGTCATTCAAGGCAAAATTTAAAGCAGGCGCAGTTGAGGCAAATGTTCTCTCTGCAAGTTTCGCGTTACATCAGGACACTGATGCAACAGGTCGTCCATCTTCAGTAACACGTGGCGGTTTAATCACCATCACTGTTGAGTCAACCGACAAAACAGATTTGTTTGAGTGGATGTGTAATAGTTTCGAGCGTAAAGACGGAACCATTACTTATTTAAAGCGTGATCAAGACGCTAAATCGAAAGAGTTATCTTTCAAAGAAGCCTATATGGTGGACTACTCAGAAGTTTTCACTTCTACCGGTGGCGACCCGTTCAATATTACTTTCACACTTTCTGCAAAGAAAATTGAACTAGGAAGCGGCACACACGAAAACGAGTGGGTGTAATTTTTTAAAAAAGTTTAAAGACTGTTCCCATTCAATTCATTGCATTTGGGAACAGTCTTTTTTTATTCTAAAATTTGATTTATGGCAGTTAATGCAAAACTTAAAATTGAAGACGAAGAATTCAACGTACTAAGATGCGATTTCGGGTATTACTACGATTATCGCAGAGACACGTTGCAACCTCGTTCAAACGGCACATTCTACCCAATTAATCTTCGAGTAGAAACAAGTGAATCTATGACTCTCACTACATGGGCGTTAGATGGTATTTTAAATAACCAACCCGAGCATCCTAAAAACGGAAGGATTATTTTTTCAAGGCGCGACAGAGATATTGAATCGCCACTGAAAGGAGTTTATTTCAGAAATGGGTTTATTGGTGATTATCGTGAGTATTTTGATGCTAATGGCTCATCACCAATGTATATGGACATTGTTATTATTGCTGAGTATATGGCAATATCTGATTCGGATGAAAGCACAAGAGTTGTTTCGCGTGAATGGACACCACCTTTTCATCAGAACTCATAGTAAACATACTATCTACTAGTATTTACTTTTAAGCATAAAATTCATACACTAAATAAATATTGTTCTTATGAACATGTTAGTTACACCTGAAATCGTCATTAGCGAAACCGCTTCGGGCGATTTAGAAATCAGTAGTTTTCAGTCTCTAGTTATTCGTCAACAAGTATTTGGCTTAAATTCATGTGAACTGCATGTGGATGAGAGTGTGATTGAGGGTGACGAGCCTGACTTTATGAAGAAGTCTTCAAAGTTAATTGGTAAAAAAATCACAGTAAAGATTTCATCACCAACCGAAAACTCGAGCCTGCTTTTTATTGGAATTGTTACCAATGTTAGCTGTCAAAATTCAGCAGAAACACACTCTATTCTGATTAAAGCAGAAAGCTCGGAAGTTTTAATGAATTATGGACTGAAGAAAAAAGTGTTTAATGATATGACTGTAAAAGATATTGTTCAGAAGGTTTGTTCATCATATTCCTCCAGTTATATTGATTTGAACAACACCGCATTTGGGCTTGCTACTTCCTTACAAACTACCTTTGTGCAATACGGGGAAACAGATTTGCAGTTTCTACAAAGAATTGCAGATGCAACTGGAAATTGGTGTTTTAATGATGGAAAAAAAACGCATTTTGGAAAACTACCTGACAATAATGCCATTGAACTTAATGCGGGAGGCACTTTAAATTACTATGAAGTAAACACAAAAGCCGGCACAATTCAACATGAATCGGAGGTCTATGCGCCAACTGATGATCAAAATTTTTCCTCGAAATCTCAAACGGTTTCTGATACAGATAATCTTACATCAACGATTATTAGCGAATCGCAAAAAACATTTACTGATAAAAGTGCTTACCATGCGCCAAGCTATTTGAAAACACCTGACCTTCTAAATAAATATTTAGAGATAAGAACAAAACAAGATGTTATGGAGGTAAACACTGTTTCGGGAAGTAGTTGCGAAACCAAACTTAAAGTTTCTGAAAAGATAAAAATCAAAAGAGAGGATACAACTATCGGTGAGTACAGAATTGTTTCTGTTGAGGTAATGATAACTGCTGATGGTAACTACACCAATCACTTCACAGGTGTTGCATACAGTGCATTTGCACCAAGAAAATTTTTTGGAATCCCAACCATGCCATCAGAAATGCGCGGAAGAGTTTTAGCGGTGAATGACCCTGACGGACATGGGAAAATAAAAGTAAAATTTGATTGGCAAGCAGATGATAAATACTATGGTTGGTTGCAGGTTAGTTCACCATCTGCTGGTGATGATTCAGGATTTTATTTTAGACCAGAGGTTGATAGTTGGGTAATTATTGCATTGCAAAGTGTATATGGTTTAGACGACAGCTATATTGCGGGTGCTTTACATCATGGCAATGCCCAACCAAAGCGTTGGAAGCACAAGGACAATCATGTTAAGGGGATTAAGACACCCGAGGGTAATGAGATTTTGCTTGAAGATAAGGGAAATGATGGCAGGGCAATCAGCATTCAGACAAAGGATGATGACGGAAATTATTTTTGGATTACAGACAAAAACGGTACTACAGAAATATACCTGCGCTCTAAAGCGATAAAACTGATGGCAGAGAATGATTTAGAAATTTCTGCTGGAGGTAAGCTTATATTGCAAGGTACGGATGTGAAAATTTCGTCTGGTAGTACTTCTGTATCAAAAGATAGTGCTTCGCAAAGTAGTGCTATGGCTTTGATAGAACTGAAAAGCTCGGGCGATGTGAAAGTTGATAGCAAATCAAAAGTTGAAGTGAGTGCTATGATGGATGTGAAGATTTCTGCAAATGCAAACTTTTCGGTTTCGGCAAATATGTCGGCAGAAATATCAGGCTCGGCAACTGCAACGTTGAAAAGCTCGGGTGTGCTTACAATTCAAGGTACTTTGGTTAAAATTAATTAGTGTTCTTTTTAAATGGAAAAATACTACACACTTCCTATTCAACCTAGGTTGCTTACTGATGGGAAGGAACATCCAAAAGCTACTTTAAAAGAATCTATTGCGCACTTTCTGCATTTGATTCTTACTACACATTTAGGGGAATGCAAGTTTCAACCGGAGTTGGGTTGCTCTATATGGGAAAGCGATTTTGACATTGTGGTTTCGGCAGGAATGTTGAAGGATAAAATGCAAAATGCTTTGCGGGAGGCTTTGATAAAAAATGAAAATCGTTTATCCAATGCACGTGTAGAAATGAAACTATCGCAAGAGGAAATTGTGGTGAAAGGCAGTGGCATTCGCATTAAACGAAAGCTAGAGATCAAGGCGGGCGGCATTATTGTAAAAACCAATGAGCGTTTTGATTTTCATGAACGCATTTATATTGGTCCGATTTCGTATGATTAGACTTAGCAATTTTTTAAAGGTCTATTTGTAAAATTCCCCCTCCACACTTCCATTTTCTCTTGAAACTCTGAAGCGAGGGATTTATCGAATGGGGAGTCGTTGATGAGGGTGACTACCTGTGCTAAATCGTTAAAGCCAACCATTAATAACTCTGACCTTAACTGACTGGATGATTGAATTATAGTTGGTGCGTTGCGCAATGTGATTGCGGTATTTAATGCCTCTAATCTTCGTTGCAACAAGCCAAGCATTCTACGCTGTTCATCTTCCTCCGAAAAAAGCACCAAAAATTCTTTAGGTAAAAGAGTTGCTTGCATTAAGCCCTATCACGCAAAGAACGAACGTTTGGTTTCGTTTTATTTATTTTAAAAAAGTTAAAGATTATTCGGTTCAGAATTAAAGCTGTAAACGGTGTAGTTTTCTGCATTTAATGTAAATAGAAACAATGAAATAATAGAAGGGCGGAATAGACTTCTTTAGAAATTCAAATTTTTAGTCTTTCCTCCCTCTGAATCTCCCTTCCCGCCTTTGGCGGAATTTGCGCAGGCTACAACACGAGGGAGA
>CAZKHZ010000107.1:0-3822 GCA_964552715.1 uncultured Chitinophagaceae bacterium
TAGAAATAAACATAGCATTAAAAAACATTCGCCTCCTCCCCTATTCAACATGAACTACTTGAAAGGTTTTAGAAACATTACTTTTGCAGTGCTTGAAAAACTACAAACACATCTTCTTTGATTTAGACCACACCCTTTGGGATTTTGATACCAATTCAAAGCTTGCTTT
This sequence comes from uncultured Chitinophagaceae bacterium, assembly GCA_964552715.1. Classification (GTDB taxonomy): domain Bacteria; phylum Bacteroidota; class Bacteroidia; order Chitinophagales; family LD1; genus UBA7692. The sequence continues at coordinate 170 of CAZKHZ010000107.1, forward strand.
GAATGAGATGTATGAGTTGAACAATTTGAAAGAAAAGGGCATCTACGATTTCAATCAGTTCTACCAGACTTACAAACCAATCAACGACCAGTTTTGGTATCTATACCACAACCACAAAGTGAATAAGGAAGAGTTACGCCTCGGTCGGTTTCGCGAAACACTGACACGATTTTTGATAGATGATGAAGATTTAATTGAAGTGTTGGCAAAACAATATCTCGAAATAAGTCCCTCTAAAACCGCACTGATTCCAAACGCTATAGAAGTGCTGAACCACCTGCAATCGCGGTATGAAATACACGTAATTACAAATGGATTTGCCGAAGTGCAGCGTGTAAAAATTGAAAATTCGGGTTTGAAAGATTATTTTAAAAACGTATTGATTTCGGAAGAAATTGGATTTCAAAAACCGCAGCCCGAAATATTCCATCATGCTTTTAAGTTGGCTGAAACATCACCCGAAAACTCGCTGATGATTGGCGATAGTTTGAGTACAGACATTGAAGGCGCGCAAAATGCAGGCATGGATTCGGTATATTTTAATCCCCGAAACAAATGGCACAAATACAATCCCACATTTGAGATTAGGGAGTTGATTGAATTGAAAGAACTGTTGTGATTTACTGATTTACAGAATTACGGATTTACTATTTTGCATAAAACATTAAGCTGAAATTCTGTAAATGGTAAATAGTAAATTGAAGGAACGAATAACAAAATCATAAAATGGAGAATATAGATTTTATGCTCGAAGCCATTCGCTTGAGCAAAGAGGGAATAGAAAGCGGCATAGGCGGACCCTTTGGCGCAGTGGTGGTGAAAAATGGACAAGTGGTGGGCAAAGGCTGCAACAAAGTGGCAACTACTAACGACCCCACAGCACATGCCGAAGTTGTTGCTATTCGCGATGCTTGCCAAAACCTCAACACTTTTCAATTAAACGACTGCGAAATCTATTGCAGTTGCGAGCCTTGCCCAATGTGCCTAAGCGCGATTTACTGGGCGCGAATTGATAAAATCTATTTTGCCAACACTAAAAACGATGCCGCCAACATTGGCTTTGATGATGCTTTTATTTATGAAGAAATTGAAAAACCTTTTGATAAAAGAAGTATACCAACCGAAACAATGATGCGCAATGAAGCACAGCAGGTATTTGAGCTTTGGAAGGATAAAGAAGATAAAATAGCGTATTGAGGCATAAGCTGTTCATATTGTATCATTGTTCAAATCAAACTTCTAAAATCAAACTTCTAACATCCATATTCGCACCATGATTACAGATGAAATTATAGATGAAGTAACCGAGCAAGGTGAAGAACTGGTTCAGGAAATTCATATAAAAGTAGATCCCGGGCAGCAAACCGACCGCATTGATAAGTTCATTTCATCGCGCCTTACCAGCAAGATTAGCCGCACAAAAATTCAGTATGCAGCCGAAACACAAAGCCTTTTAGTAAACGGCAAGCCTGTAAAGAATAATTATAAGATAAAGCCGGGTGATGAGATTCATTTGATACTGCCACGCGGCAGCGAGGAGTATGATTTATCGGCAGAGGACATTCCACTAAATGTAGTTTTTGAAGATGAACATGTATTAGTTATCAATAAACAGGCGGGCTTGGTTGTGCATCCCGGTTTGGGCAATCCGCGCGGCACGCTTATCAATGCTTTGATGTGGCACTATCAAAATTTGCCTTCGGCAAAAGAATCGTATCGCCCAGGCATTGTACATCGCCTCGACAAAGACACAACGGGCTTAATGATTGTGGCTAAAACCGACCAAGCGTTAGCGCATTTGGCTAAGCAGTTTTTTGATAGAACTATACAGCGGAAATATATTGCGCTGGCTTGGGGCAATCCAACAGAAGACGAGGGCGTGATTGATGTAAACATTGGCAGACACGAAAGATTACGCATGCAAATGCAGGTGTTTCCCGAAGGTGACAAAGGCAAAAATGCAATTACGCGCTACAAGGTTATAGAAAGGTTGAACTATGTAACATTAGTGGAGTGCAAATTAGAAACAGGACGCACTCATCAAATCCGTGTACACATGAAAGCCATCGGGCACACCCTATTTGGCGATGTGCGCTATGGCGGCAACCGAATTTTGAAAGGCACAATACATGCCAAATACAAACAGTTTATTGATAATTGTTTAACGCTAATGCCCCGTCAGGCATTACATGCTGCGGTGCTGGGCTTCAAGCATCCTGTAACTGGCAAGGACTACTTTTTTGAAAGCGAAATACCAAATGATTTTAAAGCAGTGATGGATAAATGGCACCGGTATTGGAGTAACCCAAATGCAAAGGGAGAAGAATAGGTTTGCATTATTTTACCATTTACTACCCGAAGAACTTCCTTTTATTCGCCCGCTTAAATTTGATTGTTTGTTCAATCGCTAAAATAATACATCATGTTTTTACTTCGCTGTTACCCGCGCATTACCGACTGGTTGTTTGATGTTACAAGCATTGACCTTCGTTTTATTCCCATTTATAGTTATGGCTTTTTTGTTGCAATGGGTTTTATTGTAGCTGCCGCAATTGCTGCATGGGAAATGAGGCGCAGGGAAGCACTTGGTCTATTAAATTACACCACCAAAACTATTACAATAGGAGATGCGCCAAAACCTTTGGACGTATTATTAAATGCGCTGCTTGGTTTTGTAATTGGCTTGAAATTAGTAGGTCTTATTTTGGATAAAGAAGCATTTAGTATCAACCCGCAGGGATATGTTTTTTCCATGGAAGGAAGTTGGATTGGTGGAATAATTGGTGCAGTTTTTTTTGGCGGATATTACTTTTACAGCAGAAAAAAAGAGCAGTTACTTGAGCCCAAAACAGAGCTAATAAAGATATACCCAAGCCAGCAGATTGGCGATTTAGTAGTGATTGCCGCAGTGCTTGGTGTGTCGGGTGCAAATATTTTCAACTTTCTCGAAAATCCCGAAGACTTGCAAACATTTATGCAAGACCCCATCGGTTCTATGTTCAGCGGACTATCAGTTTTGGGAGGCTTGATATTTGCAGGCATTGGTTTTGGGTTCTATGCCTACTTCAAAAAGATTCATATTCTTCACTTATTTGATAGTGTTGCTCCAGGCTATATTCTTGCCAATGGCATAGGCAGAATTGGCTGCCACGTGAGCGGTGATGGCGACTGGGGCGTAGTAAACACTGCGGTAAAGCCCGATTGGATTCCACAATTTTTGTGGAGTAACGATTATGCGCATAATATTATTGGTGCTGGCGTGCCAATTGACGGTTGCTTCGGTAATTTTTGCACCCATTTAGTACCACCTGTGCTGCCAACACCACTTTATGAATTTGCCGAGTGTGCTTTGATTTGTGTGTTGCTGCTTTCGGTGCGCAAAATATACACTTTTATGCCTGGCATGATTTTTCTTTTCTTCATGATTTTGAATGGTATTCAAAGATATACTATAGAACAGGTGCGTGACATTTCTGATAGAAACCTGATTGATGTGTTTGGCTTTCATTTAAAGCAAGCCGAGCTAATTTCAATTATAATGTCAATATTAGGAACTCTAGGTGCTATTGTGCTTTGGCAGTATTATAAAAAGCATCCGCACAGAATTGATTTGCAGAAGCAGTAAGTAAATTACCGGGATTTTGTTTGTTTAA
>CAZKHZ010000107.1:3922-12851 GCA_964552715.1 uncultured Chitinophagaceae bacterium
AACTTTGTCTGACATTTCTGATAATCTAAATTAGAGAAATTAGTACTTAACAACCTTACCTGTGTAAACAGTTTTGCCATCAACAACCAACTTGTACAAATGCACCCCGCTTGGCAGTGATTGATTAACAAAGCGATATTGAAAGTTGCCTTTAGTAATATTGATTCTATCTTCTGTTCTGCCAATCATATCATTAATTACAATTTCAGCATTGTTGAAGTTTTGTTGCAAGCCATCTATAGCAAAAAATGTTTCGCTAGTAAATGGATTTGGATAAGCGCGGACTCCAATTTTTTTGGCAGTAAAAGTCTTTTCAATTCCTACTTCATAAACACAAGTGCCATTGTTCACATTTGCAGCAGTTGAAAAGTTGATGGCATCGGCATCGGTGCAACCATAAGCTTTCTTCACACAGCCACCAGTATCTAAAGTAGCCGATGGCAGATAGTTAATAGAGCCTGTATCCATACATCCATAAGCAAACGCCTCTAACAAAGCACGAAAGCCATTTACTTTTCCATTGCCATAGGCATAGTTTGCATCAGCAGTTGTAAAACTATCGCGCTTGGCAGTATTAATGATAGCTTGCTTAATTTCATCCCAACGTGCAGTTGGTCTTTTTTCAAGATAAAGTGCTGCAATACCAGCAACAACGGGCGATGCCATTGAAGTGCCGCCATTTCTGATATGCTTACCACCAAGTCCTATTTTAAATCTGTTAGAATTGCCAACGAAACCCGGATAGCCAGTAGTTCCATTTATTAAGCGCAAATCACCCGTTGCAATGGTAGTACTTCCTGGAGCACTGATGTCGGGTTTCAATCTGTTATCACGCGTTGGTCCGAAGCTAGAAGTTTTATGCTGTCTTCCTGGAACATCACCATCCGTTATAGTTAAGTTTCGATAGATAGAATCAATATCAAAGTAACCTGTTCTATTGTTGTAATTGGCTACAGAAATCACACTGTTGCTATTCTGCCAACTTGAAACCATAGTTGATAAAGAATCAGGGAAGCGGTAATCGGGCTTAATTATCAAATTAGGTAAAATATTCACCATATCAGAAGTACCAAGAATTCCAGAATTTGCTGTTGCCCAGAAATCTAATTTCGCCTTTTCAAAAGTTTGTAATTTCCAGTATAGCAATGGATTCACATCTACAGGGGTAATATAAACTTCAACATAATACAAACCACCCTTTTCTGGAGTTACAAAAGCCTCAACAGTTGCCAATAATTGGTTTCCATTATCTACATAAAGTTTTCGTGTCAATCTATCAACGCCAATATTAAAATCGCGTAAAACATTTAATCGCTCAGTTTGAACAGTATCAACCAAATTGCCGGTTTTGGCACTTACAGCACCAATTGTAAATTCAGCACTGTTTAGGTCGGCAGTATCAGCCCAAAACTCAAAATAAGCAGCCCCGTTTGCCGCATTATATTTAAAATAGGTAACTGCTGAATCGCCATTTACTTCATGTCGCGCATGAAATTTTACATTGCCTGCATTGCCTGCTGCCGCTACTAATACGCGACCTTTTTTCTGTTCCAACAAACTGTCAATTATTCTTGAAGTTAAATCTCTGCCATCGTGAGAACCCCAATAAGTTCCAACGGAAGTATTGATAACACAGGGCTTACCAAGCGCATCCGCTTTCTTGAAAATATAATCTACAGCATCGGCAACACGTGCAAGAAAGCTTGTTGACGAGCCACCCAAGGGAACACGTACTGCAATAATTTCAGACTCATAAGCAATTCCGCGATAGCGCAAAGTGTCATAAGTGAGACTTCTACCATTGCCGGCTGCAATTCCTGCAACACAAGTGCCGTGACCAAATTCACTAGCTAAATAAGGTGGAACATGTGTGCATTTATTTGCGTTTATATCTATCCAACTCCACTCTTGCCCATAGTTATAGGGTTGAGGTCTTACAGTAGGATTTGTTATGGGTTGATCCCAAATATATCGAATGCGTGATGTACCATCTGCATATTTAAAATCGGGATGTTGAAAATAGATTCCACCATCAATAATGCCAACAATTATACCCTTGCCAGTATATGCTTGTAACAAGGGCGGATAACCGTAATTCGCACTATCCACATTGCTATTAATGCGCGAAGTATCCATTAATTGAACGCCAATAGCACTCATGTTTTCCACATGCTCAATTTCGGGATTTGCAACAAACGAAAGCACTTTGTCTGTTGGAATTTCAACAGAACTTATTGTGCCATAACTATACTTAAAAGTGCCGCCAAACTGCTTAGTAAGTTCTTCAATCTTTGTAGCATTGCCTTCTACAAGAAGCCCTAATGTCTTGTCTTCAATTTTTCCTGCCTTCAATTTATTGAACGTGCGCAGGTCAATCTTCATACGATCTTGACCGGAAACATTCAAAACAAAAAAAGCTGCAATAAATAGATAGAAATAACGCATAAGTTTTCTTTTTTGATAATTATTTGAACGCTATGTGAACAAAACGGTTGCAAACAAAGTTAGTTCATATATTTTCGCCCAATTGAAAAAATTATAGATGGTTTATTTTAAAATAATTCAAGCAATCATTTTCATCGGCATCAGTGGTTTTGTTTTTACCAATGCCTATAAAGCCTACAAGCGAATTTACAGAAATGTGATGCTTGGAAGAAAAGAGGTTATTAACGATAACCCGGTTGAGCGTATAAAAAATGTACTGTTGATAGCACTTGGGCAAAAGAAAATGTTCAAGAACATGATACCTGCTTTGCTGCACCTAGTAATTTATATATCGTTTGTAATTACACAAATTGAGTTGATTGAAATTTTGATTGATGGTATTAGCGGGCAACATCGTTTGGTTTTTCATGCTGTTGAAGGAACGTTATTTCAAGGCTTGTATGTGTTTGCGCTTAGCTTAATTGAGGTGCTTTCATTGCTTACTTTCTTTGTAACAATTGCTTTTTTATGGAGAAGAAATTTGCTAAAAATACCACGCTTCCATTTAGTTGAGATGAAAGGATGGCCAACTATTGATGCCAATAACATTTTGATATTTGAGTTGATGCTTATCACTTTCATTTTTATGATGAATACTGGTGATACAGCTTTGCACATAAAAGAAACTGGAAATACTTATGGTTTTGCATTAAGTAGTTTGTTAGCTCCTGCAATTACAAGTTTGGGCGATGGTGCGCTGTACACAATTGAAAGAATTGGCTGGTGGGGACATATTATGATGGTATATGTGTTTCTATTGTACTTGCCGCGCTCTAAGCATTTGCATATTATGTTGGCTTTTCCAAACACTTATTTTAGCCGCTTAACGCCTAATGGTTATTTAAACAACATGCCTGAAATTACTAAAGAGATAAAGCTAATGATGAACCCCGATGCGGCATTTGCAGCACCGGCAGAAGGTGAAGCACCTGCTGAACCTGTGAAGTTTGGCGCAAAAGATGTAATGGATTTGAGTTGGAAAAACCTTTTGGATGCTATGAGCTGCACCGAATGCGGAAGATGCACTGAAGCTTGTCCAGCAAATCAAACAGGAAAATTGCTAAGCCCACGTAAAATTATGATGGACACCCGCGACCGATTAGAAGAAGTAGGAAATGCATTGGATGCAAACAACGGTGTATGGAAAGATGATGGTAAATCCTTGATTGAAAACGGTTATATAACAGTTGAAGAATTGCGTGCTTGCACTACTTGCAATGCTTGTGTGGAAGAATGTCCTGTTACCATCAATCCTTTAGACATCATTTTACAATTGCGAAGAAACTTAGTAATGGAAGATAGCAATGCACCATCTGAATGGACTGGTATGTTTGCAAACATGGAAAACAATGGCGCGCCTTGGCAGTTTTCGCAACAAGATCGACTAAATTGGACAAACGAGTAATTGATTATTGATTATTCATGAATAAAGAGTTGCTTAAAGATAGGACAAAGATTTTTGCACATAGATGTGTTAAAGCAGCGATTGCACTTAATAAAACGCAACTTGGTGGAAATATATCCAAGCAACTAAAGAGAAGTGCAACATCTGTAGCAGCCAATTACAGAGCGGCATGTTTAGCGCATTCTAAAGAGGCATTTACATCAAAGTTGAGCATTGTAAAAGAAGAAGCAGATGAATCGGAATTTTGGTTAACTTTTGCCTTAGATGAAAAACTTTTAAAACCCAAACAAGTTGAAGGATTAATTGCAGAATCAAAAGAGTTGTGTTCAATTTTTGTATCTAGTAGAAAAACAATACAGATTACTAAAACAAATAATAAATAATCACCAATAAATAATAAATCATGACGGTAAAATCAATGGCAGAATATGCCGCAAATGGCGAAACACCCGATGTGTTGTTTTGGGTAGGTTGTGCGGGCAGTTTCGACCAGCGCGCACAAAAAGTTACGCGCTCGTTTGTAAAAATACTACAGCACCTTAATATCAAATTTGCAGTTTTAGGAACAGAAGAAAGTTGCACTGGAGACCCTGCAAAACGTGCAGGAAATGAGTTTGTGTATCAAATGTTGGCTTTGCAAAACATTGAAGTAATGAACAGCTATGGTGTGAAGAAAATTGTAACTACATGTCCGCATTGCTTTAATATTTTAAAGAATGAATACCCTTCTTTGGGTGGAAATTACAAAGTAGTTCACCACACTACTTTTTTGCAAGAATTAATTAATGAAGGAAGAATTAAACTGACGGATGCTACTCAATTCAAGGGTAAAAAAATAACCTACCACGATAGCTGTTATTTAGGTAGAGCGAATGAAATCTATGAAGCACCACGTGCTTTATTGGAAGCGTTGGATGCCGATTTAGTAGAAATGAAATCGTGCAAAACTAAAGGTCTGTGTTGTGGCGCAGGTGGTGCGCAAATGTTTAAAGAAGAAGAGCATGGCAAAGTGCGCATCAATGTGGCGCGCACTGAACAAGCACTAGAAACAGGCGCACAAATAATTGCTGCTGCCTGCCCTTTCTGTAACACTATGATTACGGATGGAGTAAAAGGAAAAGATAAGCAAATGGATGTGAAAGTGTTTGACATCGCAGAATTGTTGGCGGCTGGTCAAGGCTTAGAGAATATTATTTTGTAAACTGAAATATATGTTCAGGTATTTGTCATTGTTATTTGTATTAATTTTTGTCCTTTGGCAATCATCTTGCACAAAGCAGTGTACTAACTGCAATGTAAGACAGGTTCAAACTTGTTCAGATTCTACAATTATTGGTTACCCATCTGATGAAAGTAATGATAGAAGATATTGCGATAAGCAGGTTAATGATTTATTGCAATCGCAAGGCACATTTATTTACGAATATCCAAAAGGTAATGGCGATAAATTTACTGTTACCGAGACGCTTATTGTAAAGTGTGATTAATTTCCGCAAATCAGAAAAAACCTAAAGCAATTCAATACGTTTAATAGTATTGCGTTTGAATAATTACTTTCGTTTTCAACACAATCATTAGAATGAGGTTTACAAAAACATTGTCTGTTGCCTTTGCAACAATTTTATGCTTCAGTGCATTTTCTCAAATAACACCCACCTACGATCAAGGACAAAAATTTAAAGATGTATTGAATATTGTAAAGGCATATTACACCGATACTGTAGATGAGAAGTATTTGGTAGATGATGCTATTGCAAAGGTTCTAGAAGATTTAGACCCGCATAGTTCTTATGTAAAAGCAGATGATGTAAAACGTTCTGAAGAACCGCTACAGGCGAATTTTGATGGAATAGGAATAACGTTCCAAGTTTTGAAAGACACCATCAATGTGCAGGAAGTTATAAGTAGTTGCCCTGCCGAAAAAGTTGGTATGCGCGTAGGTGATAGAATTGTGAAAGTAGATGATTCGTCAGCCGTATTTAAAGGCTTGGACAACAATTGGGTGATTAAAAATTTACGTGGACAGCGCGGCACTAAAGTACGTGTAACCGTGATGCGCAAAGGAAGTGCCGAGTCGCTTGTATTTATCATTCAACGCGATAAGATTCCTATTTATAGTGTAGAAGCCAGCTACATGGCGGCACCATCTATTGGATATATAAAAATTTCACGCTTTGCAGCTACTACAATGCAAGAGTTCAACAAAGCAGTTGAGAAATTACGCGGACAAGGAATGCAACACATTATTGTAGATATACAAGATAACACTGGTGGCTATTTGTACACCGCAATTGATTTATGCAATCAGTTTTTAGAAAGAGATCAAATGATTGTTTACACTGAAGGTAAACACAGTCCACGCAGCGATAGTAAAGCAATAGGCAATGGCATTTTGAAGAAAGGTAAAGTGGTGATAATGATTAATGAAGGTTCTGCTTCGGCAAGCGAAATTCTTTCGGGCTGCATACAAGACAATGATAGAGGTTTGGTTGTAGGAAGAAGAACCTGGGGCAAAGGCTTGGTACAAAAACCATTTTCATTACCCGATGGTTCGCAAATAAAATTAACTACTGCGCATTATTATGTGCCAAGCGGCAGATGTATTCAAAGGACTTACGAAAAAGGTAAGAAAGATTACAATGATGAATACAGCCGAAGATTACAAACTGGAGAATTGTTTGGTGTAGATACTTTTAAACAACTTGATTCTTTGAAAATGAAAACGCTGTTTGCAAATCGTGATGTGTATGGCGGTGGCGGAGTTTCGCCCGATTACTTTGTACCATTGGATACAAGCATGGGTTCTAAGTATTACAATGTGTTGGTGCGCAGAGGGTTTTTGAATCAATACATTGTTGAATATTTGGATAAACAAAGAGAAGGAATCAAACAGTCTTACACATCTTCTGATGAGTTTGTTTCAAATTATGTTGTACCCGATTCTTTGATTCAAGGGATGTTTGAAAATGCAGAAAAGGATACTTCTTTCCTAAATGATATAAGTATTTCAAAAAATGATAAAGACACTTCAAAAGTTTCTATAATTAAGAAAGGTGAGCGCGAATGGCGCACAACAAAAGAGTATGATTTAGGTCGCTCTTTACGTGTTTTGAAAATTGCGGTTAAATCAAATATTGCGCGCAATCTTTATGATGCATCAGCTTTTTGGCGTGTAAACAATGAGGTAAATAATTCATTTCAAAAAGCGGTAGAGGTAATTCAGAAAGATGTGTTGTTTGATGTGTTGTTTTCAAAAGAAGTACCTCAAAAAGGAAAAAAGAAGTTGAGTGAAAAGGAAAAGAAGGATTTAGAACGTTGGAGAAGTTTTTCAGAGAATTAAACGGACTTAATCCTCTACTTTTCGCATTAAAAGAGTGGTTATAAAAATTGGTGTCAATTGTTACCTTTGGCGCACTTTGAATTGAATTAAAAAAAACGAACAGTTATGTCTGAAAAAGCAAGTCTAAGTTACAACGGAAAAAATTATGAATTCCCAGTAATTACAGGAACAGAAAATGAAAGTGCCATTGAAATTGGCAAACTGCGTGCGCAGTCTGGTTTAGTAACTTTTGATGAAGGTTACAGAAACACAGGAAGCACCGTTAGCAACATTACTTTTTTGGATGGCGAGTTGGGTATCTTGCGTTACCGTGGCTACAATATTGAAGACCTTGCAGAAAAGGCATCTTTTTTAGAAGTTTCTTATCTGTTGCTTTATGGTGAGCTGCCTAATACTACTCAGATGGCTGACTTTGAAAAGCAAATCACTGCGCACACTTTGGTACATGATAACTTGGTGAAAGTTTTTGAAGTATTCCCTACTGGGTCTCACCCAATGGGTCAATTGATGACAATGATTTCTGCATTGTCTTCTTTCTATCCAGATTCTTTGAATCCAAACACAAATCCTGAACAAACCAATCTTACAATTATTCGCTTGTTGGCTAAAATGCCTACCATCTGTTCGATGATTCAGAAGAAAGGAAAGGGGCATCCAGTGTTGTATCCTCAAAATAAATACGACTACGTTACCAACTTCTTATACATGACCTTTGGTAATGTTACAGAAGAGTACATTGCTGACCCAGTTGTAGTAGATGCAATGAACAAATTATTGATTCTTCATGCAGACCATGAGCAAAACTGCTCTACTGCATCTGTAAGAATTGTTGGTTCTTCTCATGCAAATTTATATGCTTCGATTGGAGCCGGAGTTGCTGCCCTTTGGGGACCTAGACACGGTGGTGCAAACCAAGAAGTGTTGGAAATGTTAGAGGACATTCGCGACAATGGAAACGGTGATGTGAAGAAAGCAATTGCTGAGGCAAAGGATAAGAAGCGTTTGTTATTTGGTTTTGGACATCGCGTGTACAAAAACTTCGACCCACGTGCTAAAATTATTAAAGTTGCTTGCGATAATATATTGAACAAATTGGGTGTGAATGACCCTTTGTTGGCAATTGCTAAAGAATTGGAAGAAGCTGCTTTGAGCGATCCATACTTTATCGAAAGGAAGTTATATCCAAACGTGGATTTCTATTCAGGTATTATATACAAAGCGTTAGGCTTTCCAACGCCAATGTTTACGGTGTTGTTTGCATTGGGCAGACTACCAGGTTGGATTTCGCAATGGAAAGAGATGCGCGAAAAGAATGAAGACATTGGTCGCCCTCGTCAAATTTACAATGGTCCTGCACAAAGATCTTTTGTTGATTTAAAAGATAGAAAGTAAACTTCTAATAGTCATAAACTAAAAGTAAAGCCTCAATGATTTTCATTGAGGCTTTTTTATTTATATGATTATAAGTTGAAAAATTCTGAAGCCAAAGCAGGATAATAGACTGCTTTCCCAAAATAAATATGGGCTGGTAAAAAATAAAATATTTAAACAATGAGTTTAAATATTGCTTTGGTCTATTTATCTTTAGCAAAGAGACTCGCTCACCTATCCACTAGAGTTTGACACCTATGGATAGTTTTCCATCCAAGAAGTGAGTGTTTATGCGGGTTTCAAAAATTTTCGGTTCAAAATGTAGTGAG
>CAZKHZ010000108.1:0-501 GCA_964552715.1 uncultured Chitinophagaceae bacterium
TTCAAAAGCAGATAAGCGCAATTTATCAGGATGATTTACGCAAAGCAGTAGATGAATATTGGACAAGCAGATTTATACAATCTCCTCCCTTTATTCTCACAGTTGCACTACTTATTTTTGCATTTGCAATCTTCGTACTCTACTATTTTTTGTTTATTAGAAAGGAAATTAGCTCTTATCAAATTACTCGAATGAGTTTAATTACTCTGATAATAGTTGCTACGCTCATTCTAATAATAACAGGTTATGATAGCGAGCAAATTGCTCCTGCTATCGGTTTACTTGGCACAATAGCTGGTTATCTGTTGGGCAAGTCGCAGGCAGAAGAGCAAATGGATACGAGAAATGCAAATGCAACAGCAAATCAAAACGAGAATCAATAAAAAAAGGACATGAAAAAATCACATTACTGCATTTTTATTATACTTTTTTTAATAATTACTTCACCATCAGTTTTTAGTCAGCAGTCAAGTTAACAGTCAGCAGTTTTCGCCCCAGTCC
>CAZKHZ010000108.1:511-12753 GCA_964552715.1 uncultured Chitinophagaceae bacterium
TTAGTCAGCAGTCCAGCAAAAGCAAATATTTTCCTGACGAAACCGCCCCAGTAATGGTAATGGACATGCCCAATCAATACAGAAATGTGCCAGATGCTAAACTTGACATTTACAATCCATTTCAGTTTGATATCATAGCTCTTGTTTATCGTGAACACGTGACAGATACCATTATATTGAAGCAAAAAAGCACAACCAAGATTTCAAACAGTAACTGCGAATTGGTAGTTTACGTGAATGGAAAGCCATGTAAGTCACAATTACGTTCTAGCTTATCTTATAGATTGTTTTATTCAAAAATGGATAGTTGTTATAGTGCAAAATCATTGTTAGGAAGGAACTTAAATGCGAATTATTAAAACCGAAATTGTATTTTATCATTAATCATTCATAAAAAATAAACACCATGAACTTCTTTATCACCAACCGAGAAATTATTAATGCAGGCACAGCAAGTGAACAAATACGCGAAGACGGCAAAGAAAACGCAGGCATAGACCTTCGCTTTGGGCTATACCATATCAGCAAACCCAAAGACCAACAATTTGAACTCTTTCCAGACCCTACCAAGCCTGAGGAATTACTTTATACTTCATTAGATGCAGTAAAAACTGCCGACCTAAACGGCTCTGCCCGCTTTTTTAAAGCCATCTATGACGAAACTATCAAAACCCCAAAAAAGAGTAGCACAGGGGTACTGCAGGGCGACATCATTTTTTTCATACATGGCTTCAATACCAACATGGATGGTGTGCGCTCATTGTTCAAAGAACTCAACGATAAATACATCAATAACCCCGATTCGTCCGTTAGCCACGCAATAGTATTCACTTGGCCCGGCAAAACCCTCAACCTCCCCCTCCACTATCGCAATGATGCCCGCGATGCCGAAGCTAGTGGCTTAACCCTCGCTCGTTGTCTGCATAGCAAGGTGATACCTTTTATGCGCCAGTTTTTGGCTATAGAAGGCAACGAACCTTGCGATCGTAAATTCCACTTAATGACGCATAGCATGGGCAATCGCGTACTCGAACACTTTGTGCGCGAATCCATATACCTTGATTCCATCCACGAACTATTCGACCAAATCATTTTGCTCGCAGCCGATGTGGAATACAATCTTTTTGACCCCAACAAAACCTTTTCAGATCTCATCGGTTTCGGGCAACGAATCCACATCTACTTCCATGAAAAAGATGGTGTGCTCGACATTTCAAAATATACCAAAAACTTCAACAATCGCTTAGGTCGCTACGGCAGAAAGTCTAACAATATGGAAGCACCTGATATTATTGATGCAAATGTTTCTAAAACCAAAGATGATACCAATGCTAAATTCAGAGAAAGAGAATTTAACCATTGGTATTACTACAGCAGCAGCGAAGTAATCAATGATATTATTGAAGTGATGAAAGGGAAGAAAAAGAGTAAGTATGCCTCTAAGTAAATGAGTGAGTAGATTTCTTTTGTAATGATTTAAAAGGAACTCTTATCCAATCAATCCCCAAACTGTCACCCCCCCACACTAAAAACTATTCTCACTCGTCTTTGTTTTACATTCAATATGAAATGTCCCTGAACAGAAGTTCAATCCAACTATGGATGATTATTTTGGACATTCTATATGACCTTTTAATAGTAAATAATATACACGTGAAACAAAAAACATCTATTCTTGGTGCGCTGCTATTTTCGGTTTTGGCTGGCTGCGGGCAGTCAAGCGAAAAGCCGAAAGAGAACCTTGAAAAAACTAAAACAAATAATAAAGTAAGTATGAGCGAAAACGCAAAAATTGAAACAGCAACCCTTGCGGGAGGTTGCTTTTGGTGCACCGAAGCCATCTATCAGCAGTTGGAGGGCGTGATAACTGTAGAAAGCGGATACATAGATGGCAAAGTAAAAAACCCAACCTACAAAGAAGTATGCAGCGGCTTAACCGGACATGCAGAGGGCATTGAGATAAAATACGATGCCAACAAAATTTCTTTCACCGAGTTGCTACAAGTTTTTTTTAAAACCCACGACCCCACCACATTAAACCGTCAAGGTGCAGACGAAGGCACGCAATATCGCTCAGGCGTTTACTATCACAACGATGAACAAAAGCAAATTGCCGAAAATGTAATTGCAGATTTGGATGCTGCGGGGGCTTTCAATGCAAAGATTGTTACGGAGGTGAAGCCCTACTCCATTTTCTACAAAGCCGAAGATTACCATCAGAACTACTACAACGAAAACAAAAGCAAGAATCAGTATTGCTCCTTGGTGATTGTTCCTAAAATCGAGAAGTTCCAGAAAGTTTTTGCCGATAAATTGAAGAAGTAATTGGGGTCAATAGTCTGTTGAGGTGAGTTTAGCGAACCATAACAGACTTTTATTTTTTATGCCGTGCGCTGCTTCATTGCTTCATAAAAAATTATCCCTGCACTCACGCTCACATTCAGCGAGTCAAAGTCAGCAGCCATTGGTATCAAAAGCATTTCATCACATTGTTTTGCAACTATGCTGCTAATACCTTCACCTTCATCACCCAACACAATTGCCATTGGCGGGTAGAAGCTTGCATCACTCACTTTAGTCTTCGCTTTCTCGGATGCTGCATAAATTTTAAGCCCATGTGCTTTCATAAACTTAACAGCAGTGGCAATGTTATCCACCTTGCAAATCATGATATTCTCTAAAGCTCCAGCACTTGTTTTAATTGCCTCGGGGTTCACGGGTGCGCTGCCTTTTGCAGCCATCACAATAGCCTGCGCGCCAAAGCAATAAGCCGAGCGGGCAATAGCACCAAAATTTCCTACATCGGTAACACCATCCAACACCACCACAAAAGGTTTCTTACCCTGCGCATCAACCTTTTGTAGCATTTCTTCAATACTTAATGTTTCAAGCAAACTCACAAATGCTACCGCGCCTTGGTGGTTAGCCTCCCGATTGCGTGTGAATTTTTTTACAGCAAATTCTATCTTCTCTACAGGTACAAACTGCACTGGAATATTTTCCTCACGTGCCTTGGCTGCTATTTCATTTAGCTCCTCACCATGCGCTGTTTTTAGCAACATTATTTTATCAATCTGCCTGCCACTATTCAATGCTTCCCAAATAGGTTTTCTTCCAAAAATGCAATACTCTTTATCCATTAAAATACAGTTTTGTAATAATCAAAATGTGTGTGTTCAGAGTTTTTTAAAACATTGTTTCAAAAAAAATGCCTTCCGATTTTACGAAAGGCATTTCTATATTTTAAAGTAAATTGATTACTTCTTTTTGGCAGCTTTTGCTTTGTATTTCATGTTGTTGCCACCTTTGAATTTGTTTCCCTTAGGAGAACCAATTCTATCCATTGCACAACGGAAACCAAGTTCACTAGTACCAATGTTTGCATCCAAAAATCTGCGAGTAGCAGGAGATAAAAAGTAAGCGCGGTCGTTCCAGCTTCCGCCTTTCACCACTCTTGCATTGTCATCAATCAATGAAGTAACACCAAATTTGTACATGTCAGCAGCATCGCCATTACGTGATGTTTCATCACCATCAATGTAGTTGCGCACATCACCTCTACGGTAGTTTCTGCGATTTGCAGCTTCTTCCTGTGTAACTTGAACGTAAGAAAGAGCACCTAATGAATCTTTTACTGGAGCACCATCTGGGTCAAGTTCTTTACGCTTGAAAATATTACCACGGTAAGAGCGGAAATCGTTAGCATCAGTAGAAGTCATCGGACGGTAAACATCCAACACCCACTCGCTTACGTTACCTGCCATATTGTACAAGCCAAAGTCATTTGGCACATACGATTTAACTGGCGCAGTAATGTCAGCATTGTCATTCAACTTACCTGCAATACCCATGTTATCACCTCTACCACGTTTGAAGTTGGCTAAGAATTCACCTTGAAATCCACCTGCTGTAGGAAAGCGTGTGCTAGTTCCATTCCACGGATAAATTCTACGGTCAGTAATACGCTCTTCGTTTTTAGCAGGTTGGTTGCCTTGCAAAGCCAAAGCAGAATATTCCCACTCCGCTTCTGTAGGAAGACGATATTTTGGTAACATTATACCATCATCTATACGAACAGCACGGGTGCCACTGCCATTTGGATTCAAATCTTTTTTAGGCTTTTTTCCTTGTGCACCTTCATATTGACCTACCAAATAAACTTCGGTGTCAAAGTGGTCAGCACCAACTTGGCTTGGATTTTCAGCAAGAATTCCTTTGCCAATAAGGATGCGCTCGTTTACACGGTCACTTCTCCAAGAAGCAAAGTCATTTGCCTGATTCCAGTTTACACCAACTACTGGATAGTAGTTGTATGCCGGATGGCGGAAATAATATTCAACATAAGGCTCGTTGTAAGCCAATTCATCGCGCCACACCAAAGTGTCTGGAATAGCTTTGTTTACCACTTCAGGAAATTCGTTGCCAAACACACGCACCATCCAATATAGATATTCGCGATAGTGAACGTTGGCAATTTCAGTTTCATCCATGTAAAAGGAAGAAACGGTTTCTCTGCGTGGAACGCTGTGATATTCAAACATCACATCGTTTTCGGTTTGACCCATCACGAAGGTTCCGCCTTCAACTAAAACCAAGCCAGGACCTGTTTCCTGACCTTGATATTTTACAACTTCAAATCCCCCGTTTTTAGGGTCATTGTAGTTCCATCCCGTTACGGATGATTTTTCTTTTTTGCAAGAGCTCATGTAAGCTACGGTTGGTATTGCAATCAACAAGACTGTCTTGATGAGGTTGTTTCTCATTTGTTTTCAATTTTTAAAAGAAGGTTGCTAAAATAGTTTTCTATTTCAATAAATCAAAAGTTCAAAATAGTTGGACACGCCAAATATCCTCTATTATTTTTATTTTCCAACGAATTATCGTCTCCAGCTAGATTAAAAGTGAAAGTAATTTCGTGTGTGCCACCTGTTCTATTCACTAATTTACTTACAGGGAAATCATAGCTGTAACCCACGCGGTACTTGCTTTTCTTAAATCCAACAACAAAAATCATTGATTCAGAATTATTAAGTGCATACCTAAATTGTCCTCCAAAATAAATCATTTCAACTCCCATTAATAAGCCGCCATTTATTTGTACGTTTTGTCCTTGGTTTGCTAATAGAACGTTAGGAGATAGGTAAATATTGCGTCTAGGGTTTTTTGATTTGAGTGGAAAGCTACCTCCAAAATGCACTGTAAACCGCATTGGCGACCGCGCTACAATCGCATTTGAGAAATTTTCTTTCGTCATTATCATGTTATTTACGGCAAAGCCAAAATATAGTTTTGAAGTAAAAATTACAAAGCCCGCACCCAAGTCGCCACGATTAGTAGAAAGCCTTTCGGGAGTTGGTTCGTTGGTAGGGTTCAATTGTCCGGTGCTATTAAAAAATCCCGAATAAGGATTTATCATATCACTAAATTGAAGATCATTCCACTTTAATCTGCGATGAATATAAGTTCCCTGCACACCAATTTTCATGGCGGCTTTGCGCGAAAATTTAATTTGTGGCGCAAATGAAACAGTTACTTGATAGTTGGCAAAAAGATTGTTCATCATTTGGTCTGCAACTAAAAGTAAACCAATTCCACTGCGAGCGGCATCTATGTGCATATCAAACGAAGCCATGTAAGTTGTGTAGCCACCATTAAACCCATTGCCCATGCCCGCCCATTGATTGCGATATGCAGCAGAAACACGAGGACCGTACGAAATGCCCGCCAATGCAGGATTCAAATACAACTGTGAAGAGTAAAATTGACTCATTACTACATCCTGTGCCACAACATTTGCAAACAAACAAACACTTAAAAGCGTTATTACACTATATTTACAAACCGACTTAGATATGTTTTGAAAAAACTGCATTGCAAACGACAAAACGTAAAATTCGTTTTGATGTTGTTTTGCACGAGAAAAATAATTTGAAATAAAAATCATTCGTTGAACAATAAAACAAACCTTTTGCCGTTTAAGCCTCGTCTTTAAATTTTTTAATGAATCACAAAAGTAATTATTGATATGATAAACAGATTTCTTTACACCAAAAACATTCCAACCTTTTTTGTTGCAATTGTATTATGCAGCAATTGGATGTTTGCGCAGGAAGTAAATGTGCAACTCAATTGGGCAGCAAAAACAAATCGCATTGAAAATATTAAAGGAAGTTTTGAGCGCATAAGTTTTGAAGGCGCAAACCATATCCCAAAAAATAATCTTTACCCAACTTTCAGCAAGATGTTTGATGTGAAGGGTCAGGTGAATGCAGCAATAAAAAATGCTGTTTACGCGCCTGTCGAAAAAACGTTGCTTACAGATTTACCTCTATTAAAGGAAGTTCCTGTGATAGATGTGATGAACGCAAAAGCTGCCGCGCGCAATGTGGCTATTGTTTCAATTTCTCCTTTTAGAATGAATGAAGCTACAGGCGAAACAGAAAAATTGTTGAGTTTTACTTTTGTTTTAAGTACTGCAAACAATGTTATTGCTCAATCAAGTGCATCTCGTGGGGCAAATAGTTACGCGCAAAATTCCGTGTTGAAATCGGGCAGTTGGCATAGAGTAGCAGTTAGCAAAACAGCTATTCACAAACTCACTTACGCATTTGTAAAAACAAAATTAGGTGTAGAACCTGCAAACCTGAGTTTTTCAAGTTTTGGTGTGTTCGGAAATTACAGCGGTTTATTACCAGAGATTGCTGGGCAAGCACCAAACTGTGATGATTTGAAAGAAATGCCCATTCAAATAGTGGACAAAAATGGCAACGGAAAATTTGATACAGATGACTATGTATTGTTCTTTGGGCAAAGTCCGCACACATGGGCTTATCCGGGTAGCAACAAACCATTTGTGCATACTAAACATATATATGCCGACAAGAATTTTTACTTCATCACTACTACCAATGGTACAGGCAAAACGGCAGTGGTAGAAAGTAATTTGGGTGCAGCTAATTATACTGTTACTACATTCAATGATTATGCATTTCACGAAAACGATGAAAAAAATTATTTGGAATCGGGAAGGCTTTGGTTGGGCGATAGAATGAGTGCAACAAAAACAAGTGTGGATGTGGATTTTAATTTTCCAAATCTGATAACATCTAATCCTGTAGTTGTTTTTTCTGCCGCAACCGGTAGGTCACTTGCTACAACATCAGGTGGTGCAGTGGTTTTAAAAGGTAACTATAATAGCAACCAGATTTTTCAGCATAGTTTTTCAGGTGTTGGAGGAGGTAGTTATGGATCTGCCGCAAATTATGTTACTGCCACTGCTAATATCAACGCAACAGGCGACAACATAAAACTCACCTATAACTATTCAAGTTTTGATAATGCTGCGGAGGCAATGATTGATTATGTAGAAGTGAATTGTCTGCGTAATCTAAAAATGAGTGGCAGCGATTTGGTTTTCAGAAGTGCAAATTCAATTGAAGACGCGCGCATTTCGGAGTTTAGAATTAGTGATGCAGGAAATATTATTGTGTGGGATGTAACTAATCCGATGGATGCCAAACAGCAGCAAGTAAGTATTAACTCGGGCATTGCTTCCTTCAATGCTTCTACACCTTTATTAAAGGAGTTTGTTGCTTTTAATCCAGATGGTAGTTTTTCGGAACCAGAGTTTGTGGCATCTGTTGATAATCAAGATCTTCATGCAGTAGGTGAGCCGGATATGGTAATTGTTACGCATCCTGATTTTGTGGCAGCCGCAAATAAACTTGCCAACTTTCATAAACAACATCAAAATCTAAATGCTTTTGTGGTAACGCCACAAACTATTTATAATGAATTTAGTAGTGGTAAGCAAGATGTTTCTGCAATTCGTAATTTCATGAAAATGCTGTTTGATAGAGCAGCAGGCGATACCAATTTAATTCCGAAATACTTGCTACTTTTTGGAGATGGAAGTTTTGACATGGCGAATCGCACTAGTGCAGGAGCAGCTAATTTTGTACCAACTTTTCAAAGCCATGAATCACTTGCCGAAACCGTTACTTTCGTAAGTGATGATTATTATGTGCTGTTGGAAGATGGTAAAGGAGGCACCACACTGCGCAGTAACGATTTGTTAGATGCAGCGGTAGGTCGCTTACCTGTTTCAACAATTGATGAAGCAGATGGAATTGTTAATAAAATAATCACTTATAAATCTCCAGTTTCTTTAGGCAATTGGCGCAATACGGCAACTTTTATAGCAGATGATGAAGATTACAATATTCACGTAAAACATGCAGATGATATTGCCGAAACGGCAAGGGCAAAATATCCAGTGTACAACTTTAATAAAATTTATTTGGATGCTTTTCAGCGTGTAAATACCCCAGCAGGCGCGCGCTACCCCCGATGTAAACATTGCCATTCTCAATGCCATGAATAAAGGTACTTTAATTATGAATTATGTTGGGCATGGTGGGGTGAGCAACTGGGCGCACGAACGTGTTTTTAATTTGAATGATATTCAACAGTTGAAGAACAAAACTACCCTGCCGTTATTTGTTACCGCCACGTGTGAATTCAGCAAGTTTGATAAAAGTGGAGGACAAACTGCAGGCGAGGTTTTGATTAACAATCCCAACGGTGGAGCCATTGCTTTAATTACTACTGTTCGCTTGGTGTATTCAAGTCAAAATTACGAGCTTAATAGTGCACTCTTCAATTACATTTTTGAACCATATCATGGGCATGTGCCAACAATGGGCGAGTTGTTGAGTAGTGCAAAAAATAGCATAGACAAGGATGCCAACAATCGCAAGTTTTTATTGCTTGGAGACCCTGCTTTGAAATTGAACTATCCACAACTAAATGTTGTAACTACTGAGGTAAATGGAAACCCTGTTGGTATTAATAATGATACAATAAAGGCATTACAGCAAGTAACAATAAAGGGCGAAATACGTAATTGGAACGGCACTGTTGCTTCTGATTTTAACGGGGTGGTTTTTCCAACAGTGTTTGATAAAATTTCAACTCTAACTACTTTAAAGAATACGGGCTCAAGTTCTAAAATGGATTTTAAAATTTACCGCAATACTTTATTTAATGGTAAATCAAGCGTTGCCAATGGCGCGTTCAGCTTTAGTTTTATTGTGCCAAAAGATATTGACTATCAGGTAAGTAAAGGGCGCATCAGCTACTATGCAGATAATCGTGTAGATATGGATGCGCATGGATTTGAACATAGCATTAATGTAGGTAGCAGTGTGGATTCGGTTGGCTTTGATGATGAAGGACCCAAGGTTACTTTGTTTATGAATGACGAGCGTTTTCGCGATGGTGGCATCACCAATGCCGACCCTAATTTATTGGCATTGCTCGAAGATGATTACGGCATCAATTTAGGTAATGGTTTGGGACATGAAATAACAGCAGTTTTAGACGAAAATTCTGCAAAACCAATTGTGCTGAACGATTTTTTTGAAAGTGAATTAAATAGTTTCCGCAAAGGAAAAGTGATATATCCATTTTACAAACTAGAAAATGGAGAACACACTTTGACGGTAAAAGCTTGGGACACACAAAATAATTCTGCCGAATCAACAGTTTCGTTTATGGTGGGCACTTCGCCAAAATTGGTGTTGGATAAAATTTTGTGTTACCCGAATCCTGTTTCGCAAACGGCAACTTTTTCTTTTGAGCATAATGCTGCCGACCGACCATTGAATGTGGGTGTGAAAGTGTATTCACTAAGCGGAAGTTTGGTGCATAACATTGAGCAAACAATTACACCATCAGGTTTTCGTGAAACAGGCGTGAAATGGGAAGCTGGTGAAGTGACACAAGGTGTTTATATCTATCGCGTTACCATTAAAGATGAAGATGGAAATGTAGCGAGCAAGAGTGATAGAGTGGTGGTGATTAAGTAAGATAGTAGATGTTGACTGTAGATTTGAGATTAGAGATAGTTGGAATTGTAACTATAGTATGCAGTCCCCGCTATACAATAAAATACGAGTGCGTGCGTTTCATTGCCTCATAATGAAAAGGTTTTTTATTAAAAGTGATTATTTTGCAACCGAATTTCTTCAATACGATGTATAAATTACGATTCTCTACTCTGACGCTAAGTGTGTTTGTTGCCATCAGCACATTCGCACAGCCTAATGTACAAATCAATACGGTAACAACCGCTATGCCATTCTTAAGAGTGAATGCCGATGCGCGCGTTGGTGGCATGGGCGATGTAGGTATTGCCACCACGCCCGATGTGAACGGGGCTTATTTGAATGCTTCAAATATGGCTTTTAATGAAAAAGATTTTGGTGTGGGCTTGTGCTTTACACCTTGGTTAAGAAGCCTAGTAAACGACATTTACCTAACCACATTTACCGGCTATGGTAAAATAAAAGATAAAGGTGGCAAAGGCGAGCAAGTCCTAGGTGGTTCTATTCGTTATTTTTCGCTGGGTAATATTCAGTTTACAAACGATCAAGGGCAAGAAACAAGCCAGTTTCGCCCCAATGAATTTGCGATGGATGTGTGGTATGCACGTAAACTTGCTAAAACATTTTCGTTGGGCGTAGGGCTGCGATTCATCTATTCAAACCTTGCTGGTGGGCAAAGTGATGGTATGGGCAATGTGATTGGACCTGCAATTGCAGGTGCTGGTGATATCAACTGGACATGGAGACAAAACTTTAAAAAAGACGGACAAAAAATGAGCCACGATGTTGCAGTGGGTATGAACATTTCAAACATTGGCAACAAGGTTTCTTATACCAATAGCCAGGTTAAAGATTTTATTCCAACCAACTTAGGTATTGGCTTTAACTACGGTTTAAATATAGATGCTAAAAACACCGTAAGTTTTGCCTTTGACGTTAATAAATTGATGGTGCCAACACCCGATACTTTAGATAACAATGCAAATGGTGTTTATGACTTTCGCGAAAAATCTGTCGCATCGGGCATGTTTACTTCCTTTGGCGATGCACCGGGTGGTTTTCGCGAAGAGATGAGCGAGTTCACCTTTGGTGTAGGTGCCGAGTATATGTATAACAAACAGTTTGGTGCACGTTTCGGATATTTCTACGAGCCAACCAGCAAAGGCGGTAGGCAGTATGCCACAGCCGGCTTAACCGTAAAATATTCTATTGTTGGTTTGAATTTCTCTTACCTTATTCCTACTTCTATCAACCGCAGTCCATTGGATAACACGCTGCGCTTCTCTTTGATTTTTGAATTTAATAAAGGCGGTTTAAAGGGACAGTCGAACGGAGTTTCGCTAGTAGATGACCAGCCAAAAAAAGAGAAGAAAAAGAAATCGAAAGGCGATGAAGTTCCATTGCCGGCTGATACACAATAAGATATTTCAGCAATGCTGTAAACCTTATAAGTCTTAAGACTTATAAGGTTTTTTTTATGCTATTTAGGCAAAACAGGTTGCTTGCTCGGAGTACCAAAAAGCGGTGCGGGAATTGGTGGATTATCCAATTCATCAATAGAAAATGTAAAAATCTTTTCCATCCACTGCCAATGGTCGCTCACCCATTTGAAACCCTCGTAGGTGCCGTCTTGCACATAAGTAAAATAGGCATCGCGGGCTCGGTCGGTAGGCGGGGTCAGGTGGTCATACACTATCAGTTGCATATTTTTATCGTAATTCATGGTGGGGGTTGCTCTGGCTTTATATTCAATAAAAAAGCGGTTGAGGGTGTCGCCCATTTTCAGGCGCGAAGAATCGGTATATTGAAAATGAAACATGGGTGCGCCAAAAACAGGCTCGCCTTTTTCGCTAAATGAAAGCACTTCCAAAATTTTTCTTTTTGCCAAAATATCCGCCCGCTCGTAGCCAAAAAGTGTGTAGTATTTTTTCTTTTTTACTACGTGCAAAAGGATATTGTAATACAAGCAACCATACCATGAATTTTGACTTAAAATTTCCTGGGTGTGGGTTTCCAACACATCGCCTTTGTCCACCAGTGGAAACATTTTTAGCGCACCCGAGCGCATTTGAATCACACCATAGTAACGGAACGAATTGCGCTGTTGCAACTGCCATGTAAAAATGCGGAACGAGCTATCTGGTGCATACACTTTTGAAATATGCAGCAGCGAATCGAAAGGGAAATAAAAAGAGTTATTGATTTTGAGTGCGCGCACAAAAGCCGGAATAAAATCGTAGCAGGCTTTCTTTTTTTGCTCATCAACCGAATCGTATAAAACAGCCTCGCTAAGCAGGCGAAGTGTGTCTTCAATCAGATTGATTTTTTTTAAATTAAGCTTGCTCACTTCTGGGC
>CAZKHZ010000109.1:0-12650 GCA_964552715.1 uncultured Chitinophagaceae bacterium
ATTTATATCTGTGGTCTTCATTTTTAATTACTTTTTACTATTCACGAAAATATGAAAAAGACTTTGACATAGAGGTTCAAAATACTGATTTGCGAAGTAATTAATTCCATACAGTGATCCCATTTTTTTCTGATTTCTGTATAAATTTAAGTTTCTGGCACAAAGCAATTATCTAAAAAACCTTGCCAGCCAGCATCGGCACAAAACGAAAATCATCAAAAATTTCCTCTTCTATTTCGCGAGCAGCGTGCTTCGTGTATCGTTTCATTTTAGTAGCCCCGCCTTCTTCGTGTGGAATAATCATGTTGCCGCCAATAGTCAATTGCATCAATAATTTTTCGGGAATTTTGGGTGCCGCAGCAGTGATAATCACATGGTCGAAAGGAGCAAAAAGCGGCAAGCCTTCAAAGCCATCACCAAAAAAACATTTAATGTTTGTGTAGCCAAGATGTTGCAACAGCGGTTTGGTTTTATCATACAGTGCTTTCTGTCTTTCAATAGAAAAAACCTTTACACCCATTGCCGCCAACACTGCCGCTTGATAGCCGCTACCTGTGCCTATTTCCAGCACCTTCTCGCCTGGCGAAACCTCCAGCAATTGCGATTGATAAGCAACTGTATAAGGCTGCGAAATTGTTTGCCCCGCAGCTATCGGAAAAGCCTTGTCTTCATAAGCGTGATTATCAAAAATGGTGTCGGTACCCAAAAACAAATGCCGCTTCACACTTCCAATTGCTTCCAACACCCGCGCATCGCTTATTCCTTTTTGTTTCAACACATCAATTAATGCTTTACGCAGTCCCTGATGGCGGTAGGTATCTTTATCTAAAATCATTTATGGCTTGATTTTTTGTTGTTATTTGCGCAGCAAGTTAGCGGACTTGTAACATACTTTTTCAACACTTGTTTTACTCAATTCTTAGATTGTCTAATATGAAAAGCACCTTGCTTAAAGCCATTTCTTTTACACTTATTTCTTTGTGTTTTTTATCTGAAACAAATGCACAGCACAGCATAGAAAAAAAACCATTACGCATACTTACTTATAATGTTCAGTTTTTACCGGGCTTTGCTATTCACCTAAAACACAAACCACACAAACGTGCAGCCTTCATTGCAGAAGCAATAATTAATGACAGCATAGACTTTGTTATTTTTCAAGAAATGTTTGATGCCCGAGGCAGAAAAATACTGGAAGAAAAAATGAAATCACATTATCCTTACTTTATTGGTCCTGGCAAAAGCCAACCCAAAAATTGGAAGAAAGGCTCTGGTGTAATGATGTTTAGCAAGTATCCGATTAAGCCCTTGGATAAAATTAAATTCAAAAAATGTAGTGGGCTTGATTGCCTTGCAAAAAAAGGTGTAATAGGCGTTGAGGTGGACTATCCAAATCAAAAATTTCAGGTTTTCGGTACCCATTTTCAGGCATTTTCTGTGGGCGAAATCATGAACATTCAAATTAAAGATCTATCAGACTTGCTTAAAAAACACGAACAGAAAAACGTACCACAATTCAGTGCTGGAGATTTTAATATCCTGAAAACGGATACCAATCTCTATCCGCTTTTGCTGAAAGAAACTGGCTCAGAGGATGGAGAATTTATCAGTGAAATAAAATACACTTTCGATTTCGTTCACAACGATATGAACTACTATAAAGATGAAATTGAATTTCTGTACGATTATATTTTATTAAAGAAAAACGGCACAACACCGAAATCTATCTCCCGCGAAGTGAAAATTTATCAGCATCAATGGAGCAAAAAAAACAAAGATCTTTCCGACCATTATGCCGTGCTGATGAATATTGAGTTTTAGTTGTTTTTTTCGCTTCGATTCAAACCAAACCACAACACCGCCACATTTGCAATCAGCAACATTGCGCCAGCTTGGTGCATCACACCCCAACTTACCGGAATGCTGCCAACACAATTTATTACTGTAATAATTCCAATTATTACTTGTAGCAAAACTGTTACAGGAAACAAGTTTACTGCTGATTTGAATATTCTATTACGCTCAATTTTTCGCGCTTTTAGAAAAAACAAAACAACAAGCACCACTATTATATATGCTGTACCGCGATGAATAAATTGGATAGCTGTTCTACCCCAAAAATCGGCTGCATTGTATTTTATAAAACCATCTAAGGTTTGTTTTTCAGAAAACAAGGCGGCAGGCATTATTTCACCATTCATATCGGGCCAAGTAGGATATGCCAAGCCTGCTTTCATGCCGCTCACAACACCTCCAAAAAATATTTGCAGCGTTACTAAAATCGAAATTGCAAGCAATAGCTTTTGCAATGAATTTGCGCTTACATTTTTAATTAAAACAAATTTGTTGCCATGCAAAACATACACCGTCAACCACACCAAATAAGCGAACAAACTTAATGCCAGTAATAGGTGAATGCTTAAATGCACTGGCGGCACATACATTCCAGTTAAACCGCTGCGCACCATTATCCAGCCGTAAATTCCAATAGCACCTCCCCACAAAAACAGCACGCCTATTTTTTTAAAAAAGTCTTTGTCAAACCATTTTTTAATTACAAAAAATGAAAATGGAATGATGAAAACAAAGCCCATGAATCGCGCCCAAAAACGATGAAAATATTCCCAAAAATAAATCCATTTAAACTCAGCCACTGTCATGTCCTGATTCACTGTTTTAAACTGTGCAATCTGCTGATACAATTCAAATTCCTTTTGCCATTCAGTTTCATTCAGTGGCGGCACAATTCCTTTCACCGGCTTCCATTCTGTAATAGATAAACCAGACTCGGTAAGTCTTGTTACACCACCTACAATCACTTGAAAAAACACCATCACACAACCTATAAAAAGCCAGGTTCCAACCCACCTTCGCGCAACATCATTCATGCTTATTTTTTACAATGCAAAGAATAGAAAAAGACTTTTAGTAAATAACAAAGAGTACTGATTTGTTCAATTCACACTTTGTGTTGCAAAACCTTAACAGCATAATCTTGTGTTCAACAGACTGTTTGTTCAAATTGGACGCTCAAACAATATAATTGAAAATGTTTCGTGCGTGTATTTCTAACTGTTTGTTTCTGCTGTTGCATTTTTCTGCTGTTGCACAAAGTTCCTTTCGTGGCGTTGTAATTGAAGATAGTGTTTCAAAAAGCCCAATATACCAAGCGGCTGTTAAAGTGCTTGAAAATGGAGCTGAAGTTGCAAAGCTCAATACCTATTTTGACGGAGGATTTACTTACCCAACAAAAAAGGGAAAGGTCTATGAATTCACGGTTTCTGTTGCAGGAACAAAAGATATAACCGTAAATGTAATCACTGACAAGCGTGGAATACCAACTCCGGCCTCAGCTTATTTCACTATGCGCAAAGATGGATTGCGTTTGGTTGGCAGGGTTCGGGATGTGGTTTCTAACATGCCTATTGATAAAGCCGATGTGATTTTAAAGGATGTGCAAACACGTGAAGAAACGCGTTTTACAACAAACATTGATGGCTTGTATAATCTGAAATTAAAGTATGAAACAAACTATCGAGTTAGCATTGATAAACGCTCGCCTGGTATCATCAATCGTTATGAAGACACGGTGTTTTTTGTATCAACAATAGGCTTCAATCTTCCACTTGATTATGAATTGGATATTGCGCTGCAGCGTGCCAAACAACTAACCAATCGAACAGAATATTCTGCTTCCCCATCCAAGCCGGCAAGCAAACCGATTATTGAGGTAAAAGCTACTGAAGCACCACAAAAAGTTGAAGAAAAAATTATTGCTCAATCAGAAGAAAAAGAAGTTGTTAAGAAAGAAATTTCTGCCATAGACAATAAACAAACGCAAAATGCTGCGAACGTAACTATTGCTGTAAAAGAAGAAAAATCAACTGCAAAAACTACAACCTCTACAGTATCAAAACCTACCGATTATTCGCAAGTAGAAATGCCTGATAAAACAATTAAAGAGAAGAAGGAAAAGAAGAAAAAAGATTCTAAAAATGATGGGATTAAAGAAGCAATAAAAGTTGCGAAGGAATTAGAGAAAAAGAAAATAAATGAGGATAAAGTTTTGGCAAAAAACAAATCTAAAGAACCTAAAAAAGTTAAGGTTGAAGAGAAGAAAATAGACACCAAAAAACCCGAAAAAAAGGTTGAAAAAACTCCTGTTCCAAGCCCACCAGTAAATAACAGTCCACCTCAAAAACAAGAAAGGACAGAAGATAAGATTGTAGAAAAATTAGAACAGAAGATTGTTCAAAAAATTGATGAAGTTTCCCCTCCAAAACCTGCCTTTGCAGCCATTATTTATTTTGCTAAAAATGCAGCTTACATCACAGATTTTTCAAAGGCAAAACTTTTGCCAGTGCTTCAACAATTAAAAGCGAATCAAAAAGCTAAAATAGTACTGAATGCGCACGCAGGAAAAGAAGAAACAGAGCCAAATGATTTGTGCTTACGAAGACTTTCTTCCATAAAAACACACTTTACTTCGAATGGAATTACTACTGAAAGAGTTACAATTAAAAATAATAGCAACAACTTTCCTTTTAATGATTGTCATATCACCGGAGGATGTGCAGAACAAACTTTAATTCTTAATCGCAGAATAGAAGTTCAATTGGTTGAATAAATTGTTATGATTCTTTTCATAATAAATACTGACATTGATTTCTGTTAACCGGTTTTGTTGCGCTAGTTTTGCATAAAATCTGAATCTTATGAATACTCGTATCGCTGCTATAATGACTAAAAATGTAATTGTAGCTAAACCTGAAAATTCGTTATTTCAATTAATGGAGTTTTTTCATTTATACAAAATTCAACACATACCTGTGTGTGAAAACGAGAATGAGTTAGTAGGAATTATTAGTGTAAATGATATGTTGAATTTTATTTACAAATTAATGAAAGAAGGAAAAGCTGTAAATGAAAATGTATTGAATTTAAGTTTTACTGCAAATGATTTAATGACAAAAAATCCAGTTTCAATTTCTTCTTATCATACCATTGAAGACGCATTAAATCTTCTTGCAGAAGGTAAATTTCAATCTGTTCCTGTGGTTGATGAAGGTCGTATTGTTGGCATTGTTACCAACAAAGATTTGGTAAAGCGGTTAAACGCGTAACTTAATTTTTTTGCCCAAGTTGTACTGCTCTTTCCTTTGCAGCCAACAAGCCATCAGCAATGTTTTTATTCAATTTTGATGAGTTGAAAACAGACAGCGCAGCTTCTGTTGTGCCACCTTTTGAAGCCACTTTTGCAATCCATTCCTCGCATGAAGCATCGTTTTTGCTTTGTAAATGCACTGCACCCATAAATGTTTGATTAACCATCAACTCTGCCTCTGCTTTACTAAATCCAAAAGCAATGGCTTGCTCTATCATTGCATTCATAAAATAAAAAACATAAGCGGGTCCGCTGCCCGAAACAGCGGTGGCTGCATCAATCATTTTTTCATCTTCAACATAAATTGTTTTGCCTGTTGTATTCAACAAATTATGAATAATGAAAAGTTCCTTTTTATCTAATGAATTACTCGATGTAAACACCGTCATACCCATACCTACTTGTGCTGGCAAATTTGGCATAGCACGAACAATCTTTTCGCTACCTAATAATGCAGTAATACTTGCAATAGTAACACCCGCCATTATAGAAAGTATAATTTGTTCCTTGTGTAAATATGGTTGTATCGTTTTACTTAATTCTACAAAGTCCTGCGGTTTTACTGCCAATAAAATTATGTCTGCCTCAGCAATCTTTTTGTTAGCAGCACTCAATATATTTTCAGCACTCACCCCTTTGAAATTGTTTAACAGAGCGGGTTTAGAGTCAAGCAAAAATAAATTTTCTGCTTGAGTAAAATGCGAACTCAACAAACAACGCAAATAAGTTGCGCCCATATTTCCTACACCAACAATTAGAATTTTCATTTGTATTTTGATAGATAATTCTGAAAATAATTGAATTAAAATTTTGCTATTTTATTTTCCGATGTTGGTATTTGTTCATTTAATTTTAATTCAAATTCTGCCTCCCAACCTCCTTTCAATTCTGGCAGGTTTTTGTAGAGTGTTATTTTTTCGGGCTGCCGTTTTTCGGCAAAATTTCCTGTGTCCCATTTGCCATTTTTGTTTTTGTCTTCCACTACTTTTATAAAATAGCTTTCAGCAGCAAGATTCTTGAAATTATATGTGCGCGTTCCTGCTCCCATTACAAAAATTTTTTCAAATACAGAATTTGATTTTGATGCAATCAATTCCACAATTCTGTTTTCGTTGTCTTCTGTAACCACCTTTAATTTCAAAATTCCGTAGTCTTCCTTTTTCTTTGTTAGAACATGAAAAGTTACACTGTCGTTTTTAGTTCCAAAAATATCTGTGAAATACCCCTTGGAAACTTTTATAGTATATGAAGTTTCCTCCTCTTTTGTAAAATCTATTTCGGCAAACATTCTTGATTTTTCATCTATCTTAATTTTTGCTGCAATTGAAGATTTTGTACTGTCGTTAGTAACTAAAATGGTGCCTGTAGAATCGTTTATTCCTGTGCATGGGCGGGAAAAGAAAATTTTAAACGATGCATAAAGCTCTTGCGGAACAACAATTTGCTGTTTTATACTCCTTCTGCTATTTGTAACTATTTGATAATCAATATTTAATGGTTTTATTCCTAATGAATTTGTTGTATCTGGTTTTAAAGCATCTAATTTGATTCTCACGCTATCTTTTAAGGTATCATTCGCCATAATTAACAAATCTGCCTGCTTTTCAAACGGATTTCCGTACCAATAATGAACACTATCTTTTTTCTCAGATAAATAGGCAAAAGTGAATGTGCTGTCTAAATTGCTTTTTATTTCAATAGCATTGAGCGGAGCTGTATATACTAAAAGTAAGTGTCCGGGTTCAACAAATGACTTTTCAATCAATTTTTGCTTTTTATTTTCCTCTTGAAAAAGGACTAAATCTTCTACCGCAGCAAGCGTATCAAACAACTCTATTTTCTCTTGCTTAAAGCCAATCATTTCACTTTGTTGATCGTAGAGGTAATTAATATTTTGGTCTTTTAGCACAAATAATTGATAGCTGGCAGCCTTGATATAACCAATTTGATAGCTACCATCTTTTGCGGTAATTGCAAAATACGTTGGGCGATTATGCAAAACCCCATCTATAGAATCGCGTGGATATAGCATAACAATTGCTTCATCAGCCGGTTCGCCAGTGGCAGCATTCATTACTTTTCCGCGAACAATTTGTGAGTCAATTACTGCTCCTGTAGAAAACACGTAACTGAAATTGAGTATGGCATTTCCTTCGTTTAAATCTTTCAAATCATCAGCAAAATTTATGGTATAAGTGGTTGAAGGAGCAAGCGTTTGTGGCAAAACCACTATTACCGATTTGCCAGAAACCCTAAATTTTGGCTTTGCCAAAAGTGGAGGAGAAAGCAATGTTCGTGTAAATCCGCCTTGCCCTATGTATTCGTTGAAAGTGAATTTTATTTTGTTTCCTGCAAACATGGTTGTTTTATCTGCTGGTTCTGAGCGTTTTAATTTAGGCGGTTCTGTATCCTTACTCCCTCCTGTTGGTGCAACTTCGTTTGCACAGCCAAATAAAATAAGACCCCAAAAAGCCATAATTATCAATCTTTTTTTATGAAAAAAGCTAAATGCTTCTACATAAAAAAAAAGAATAATACGCTTAAGATTGTTGAAAAGTCTTTTCAAAATTATCTTCCTAATTGAACTAAAAGCACCGAAACATCTGCCGGACTTACACCACTGATGCGGCTCGCTTGCCCCAAACTTGTGGGTTTGATCTTTGCTAATTTCAGTCTAGCCTCCATTGAAAGTGCCTTGATTTCATTGTAATCGTAATCTGGATTCAGTTTTACTTTCTCCAAACGGTTGATTTTTTCCGCCATTTGATGCTCTCTTTCTATGTAGCCTGAATACTTAAACTCTGTTTCCGCTGAATCTAAAAAACCTTTCTCATATTTTTTACAAACGTTTTCTACCTCTGGCAGTGCCGTTCTGAGCAATGCTAAAGTCATTTGCGGACGCGCCAGAATCTTATCAAACTTAGTTTTTTGCCTTAATTCTGTTGTTTCTTTTTCAAGCAAAAAGGCATTAATATCTTCAGGGTTCACAGAGTATTCGGTAAAGAATTTATTCAATTCCTTTATTGCTTCTTTCTTCTCATTTACCTTTTGAAAACGACTTTCATCTGCTAAACCGAGTTTATAACCAAGTTCAGTTAGCCTTAAATCTGCATTGTCCTGACGGAGCAAAATGCGGTATTCTGCACGAGAAGTGAACATACGATACGGCTCTTCCGTTCCCTTATTAATTAGGTCATCAATTAGCACACCAATGTATGCTTCTGAGCGTTTAATTATTACTTCATCTTGCTCTTTTGCCTTGCGATGGGCGTTAATTCCTGCCATTAAGCCTTGGCAAGCTGCTTCCTCATATCCAGTTGTACCATTAATTTGCCCAGCGAAGTATAAACCCTGAACGAGTTTAGTTTCGAGCGTTAGGTTCAACTGAGTGGGTGGAAAATAATCGTATTCAATGGCATAGCCTGGTCGAAACATCTTCATGCTTTCAAAGCCAGGTATTTCCTTCAATGCCTTGTACTGTACATCTTCAGGTAATGAGGTAGAAAATCCATTTACATAGATTTCAACTGTGTTCCACCCTTCTGGCTCTACGAAAATTTGATGGCGGTCTTTGTCGGCAAAGCGGTCAATCTTATCTTCTACCGAAGGGCAGTATCTTGGTCCCAGCCCTTTGATTCTACCCGAAAACATAGGCGATTTATCAAAACCAGTGCGCAGAATGTCGTGGACTTTTGTATTGGTGTAAGTAATCCAGCAAGGCAATTGATGTTTTGGCTTTTCGGTTTCTTTGTATGAAAAACCTACAACATCTTCATCGCCTTCCTGCCTTTCCATTTTGG
Organism: uncultured Chitinophagaceae bacterium; assembly: GCA_964552715.1. GTDB lineage: Bacteria > Bacteroidota > Bacteroidia > Chitinophagales > LD1 > UBA7692. Next base: position 8,965 of record CAZKHZ010000109.1, read on the forward strand.
TATAGTCAAGGCTTCTGCCATCTATACGTGGTGGTGTTCCTGTTTTCATTCTTCCTGCTTCAAAGCCAAGCTCCACCAATTGCTCGGTGATGCCGTGTGCTGCCCTCTCTCCTGCTCTGCCTCCGCCAAAGTTCTTTTCACCAATATGAATTAATCCGTTCAAAAAGGTTCCGTTGGTAAGCACTACAGTTTTAGAATGTATATCTAAACCCATTGAGGTTTTAACGCCAACCACTCTTTTATCCTTGATGATTAGACCAGAAATCATGTCTTGCCAGAAATCTATGTTGGGCGTTTGCTCCAACATTTCGCGCCACAAACCCGCAAACATCATGCGGTCGTTTTGTGTTCGCGGACTCCACATTGCTGGACCCTTTGAGCGATTCAGCATCCTGAACTGCACCATGCTTTTATCAGAAATAATACCCGAGTAACCTCCAAGTGCATCAATTTCGCGAACAATTTGCCCTTTGGCAACACCGCCCATTGCCGGGTTACAACTCATTTGGGCAATGGTTTGCATGTTCATGGTTACAAGTAAAACCTTTGAACCCATATTGGCAGCAGCAGCAGCAGCCTCGCAGCCTGCGTGACCTGCACCAACCACTATTACATCGTATTCTGGAAACATTTCGGGGCAAAGATAGGAGAGCGGATTAAAGATGTCAGATTTTTTCCCTTAAGATATATTTAGGTTGTGTTCCACGTGGAACAAACCTGTGTTTTGCCGGAAAACAATGTCCACTTGTTCCACGTGGAACTATTTTGCAGGAAGGGAGATTACGGGCAAATCTCTCCAGTCGGTAGTATAGTGTGGCGAGCAGTGAGACATGCGCATTTGCCATTTGGAATCAATGCCTGAAGATGCCATTGCTATTTGTTTCTTGCCAAATTTCTTTTCGGAAGTAGCCAAGAGAGTGGCTAACTTTTCACTCTTGCTCTTGCTTGCTGTTTCAAAAACATCTTGTTCAAATAAACTCAATTGTCTTGCACCGACATCCTCAAAAGATGCTAAAAACACGCCTGCTTTTATATAAGAAAACTGCGGAAGAAAAATATCGCGTATGAGTTCAACAGCCTTCTCTATAACCTCATGGGGATTGCATGTTGGGTGCGGTAAAACCCCATAAGCTGATTTAGCATAATAGCCTTTTTCTTTCTTGAATCTATCTGTGCTAAGAAAAACCCCAACCGTTTTACATGCCGATTGCTGATGCTCCATTTTTTGTAATGCGCGCTCGGTGTAAACAGAAATTGCTTCAGTTAATTCAGATAATGTATTGATAGGCTGACCAAATGAACGAGTGGAAGCAATGTGTTGTTTTTCCACTGCCCCGGAAGAAATCGAAATGCTTCGTTCTCCTCTTAATTCTCTCAATACTCTCAAACCAACTACCCCACCAAACTGTTTACGCATAATTTCCTCTGTCATATTGTTGTAACAATCCAAGGCGGTGGTCATTCCAAAAAGTGATTTTAGTTTATATGCTTTTTTGTATCCAAAACCCCAAACATCACTGAGCGGAGTAGCAGCCAATGCACTTAGAATTTCTGTTTTGGTTTGGAGTACCAATACGCCTTCGGTTTTTTGTTTTGCCTTTTTTGCAAGGCGATTGGCAACTTTTGCAAGCACCTTGGTTGGCGCAATGCCTATGGAAATTGGAATTCCCGTTTCTCGCCAAACTTTTATACGAACTTTTTTGCCAAACTCGACTAATCCATCTGCCGGGATATTGGCTTGCGCCAAATCAAGAAAAGCCTCATCAATAGAATATACTTCAATATCAGGGTTGATGGATTGCAGGCAGCGCATTACTCTATCAGACATATCGCCATAAAGCTGATAGTTAGAGGAGAAATAGTGAACCTTTTTTTGATCTAACTCGCCTTTTACTTTGTGAAAAACAGCCCCCATTTTAATTCCAGCTTCCTTTGCCTCATCAGAACGGGCAATAACACAACCATCATTGTTGGATAGCACAACAATTGGCTGAGTACGTAGCTCGGGGCGGAAAACCCTTTCGCAGGATGCGTAAAAACTATTACAATCAACTATAGCTATCATTATGTCTTTAAAACTTTCTTACCAAGCCTGTAACAACCCCAAAAAGCTTGATACTTGATTCTTTGTTATAACTTTTATTTTTTTGACTTTCTTTCACTTGCGCAATTTTTTCGGCATCATAAAGCAGAAAAGCACCCTCTTTTTCTATCACTGCATATTTTACCTTGATGGTTGCCTTCTTACTTCTATCCACTACTAACACATCCCCATTTTGAAAGTCTGTAGTTGGTTTATACATATCGCTTTGAAATCGAAAGAAAAAAGTGGATAGCGGATAATCAATTAAATAATCGTCAAGCGAAAGTGGTTTGGTTTGGTAATCGGCTGCGGGCGAGGGAAAGCCACTGATGGTTAACCTTGCATCTTCTTCTCTTTGCATAATATTTTCCTTTCTTCGTTGCCTAATATAACAATTACAAAATGAGCGATAAGATTGTTTTACATGATAAAACTTTTTCTCTTTTCATTTCCGAAGATAAAATTTTGGAGGCAGTAAAATCAATTGCCGAAAAAATAAATATAGAGTATGCCGGAAAGACTCCTCTGTTGATTCCCGTATTGAATGGTTCCTTCATGTTTGCTGCCGACTTAGCCAAAAACCTGACCATTGATTGTGAGTTTTCTTTTATCAAAGCCTCTTCCTACGATGGAGAGCGCTCTTCGGGTGTGTTGGAAGCATTGATTGGTTTGAAAGAAGATATTCGCAACCGCCATGTGATTATCATTGAAGACATAGTGGATACTGGAAATACCTTGGCAAAGATTCTTCCTGAATTGGAATTGCGATTACCTGCATCCTTAAAAATAGCTACCCTTTTATTTAAACCTGCTGCGCTTAAAGCTGATTTAAAAGTTGATTGTGCGGGCATCACTATTCTTAATGATTTTGTTGTAGGCTACGGTTTAGACTACAATGGGCTGGGAAGAAATTTGAGGAATATTTATAAGATTCAAAACTAATAGGATATTGTTTAGATGCTATTTCACACCATTGATTTTGCTATTTTCTTTCCAATTATATTTGCATTGTACTGGTTTGTTTTTAATAAAAAAATCAAATTACAAAACGCATTTTTATTAGTTTCAAGCTATTATTTTTATTCCTGTTGGGATTGGCGGTTTTTGTTTCTTTTAATGTTTTCAACTGTTCTTGATTTTTACACAGGATTAAAAATTGAGGAGAGTGAAGGTGTCAAAAAGAGGAAGTTCTGGCTTTGGTTGAGCATCAGTATAAATCTGGGGTTCTTAGGGTTATTTAAGTACTACAATTTCTTCATCACTTCATTTGCAGAATCGGTTTCGGTTTTAGGGATTAAATTTGACCCGTGGACACTCAAAGTGATTTTACCTGTTGGAATTTCCTTTTACACATTCCATGGTTTGTCTTATGTAATTGATATTTACAATCAAAGAATTAAGGCAGAAAGAAACTTTGTTGACTATTCTGTTTTTGTGAGTTTTTTTCCGCTATTGGTAGCAGGACCCATTGAACGAGCAACACATCTTTTACCCCAAATAAAACGAGAAAGAATTTTCGACTATAGCAAGGCGGTGGATGGGCTGCGACAAATATTGTGGGGCTTATTCAAAAAGGTTGTGGTAGCTGACCAATGTGCCATAT
>CAZKHZ010000110.1:0-12491 GCA_964552715.1 uncultured Chitinophagaceae bacterium
CAAAGATAGTTTTTCACCACATAATTGCAACAGGTGGCGATAAAAAATCAGAAAGAGTTTGGTTTGTACGTTCAAGGTGGGTTGAAAAAAGATTTTTAATTGCTTTCGGCTGTGTATTTTTCAACCTTCATCCCCACGCTGCGGATGTTCACGAGCGGATTTACGCGCATATCTTGTGCTATTGAAAACTTATAAATGCCTTGTTGAGGAAAGATGGCATTTTCTTGAATTGGAATTTGAATATCACAGTTGTCGCCCGTGCATTCGCCAAACCATTTGCCGTCTGCTTCGCTTAATAACAAATTTACTCGTTTAGAATATTTTTTACCGTCAGGGAATTGTGTTTCGATATTCACCCACACATTCCTCCATTCAAAATGAAAGGAGTGGCGTAGGTTTATAAATATATTATAGTGTACGGCAGTGTCTTTAATTTCTGCTTCAAATATTTGCGTATCTGCATAGCTCCACTTTTCGGCTTTTAAAGGTTTGTTTACTTCATAAACAAAATTAGCATCGCAGCCAACAAGCATAATATAGTAAGCTAGAAAAACTAAAGCAGTTATCTGCCGAATTTTAGAAAGCAAAATACTCTTCATTTTAGTAGATACTTACTGCGTATTTTGTGGAGGCGGTCCCTGTTTCGGCTTATTCTGATTCTGTCCTTGAGCAGGCTTTTGATTTTGCCCTTGATTAGTTCTCTGATTCTGTCCTTGCGCAGGTTTCTGATTTTGACCTTGCTGCATTGGCTTTTTTGAATGTTGCTTGTGCTGGTTTTGTTTACGTTTTTTCCTTTCCTTATCTTCTAAGGTGGAAAGACTAACCTGACCCACCAAATCATCATGCTTGCTTTCATCTACAGACGCTTCCACCAAAGCATAGTTTTCTAGGCTCTTAGGTTTTTTTCCGCCTTTGTTCATCAGCAATAATTCTTTGGCATCGCCAACGGTAAGTTTGAAGTATGCTCCGCGCTTATCGTCAAATTCATACCAAAGCAATTGCTTTAGGATTTCGGTTTTCTTTAACCATGCAATGCCTTCTTCGGTTTCAATTTTATCTGATTGACGCGGAAAACTTTTCATCGCATCATTATAAGTATCTAACTCATAGTTAAGGCAGCATTTTAGTCTGCCGCATTGTCCGCTAAGTTTTTCGGTGTTGATGGCAAGGTTTTGATAACGAACGGCATTTGTGGTTACCGATTTAAAATCTGTGAGCCAAGTGGAGCAGCAAAGTTCCCTGCCGCATGTGCCAATACCGCCTATTCTTGCGGCTTCCTGCCTTGCACCAATTTGGCGCATTTCAATTTTTGATTTGAATTCGCGGGCATATACTTTTACTAATTCGCGAAAGTCAACACGGTCATCTGCAGTGTAATAAACAGTTAGTTTTTTACCATCGCCTTGAAACTCAATGTCACCGATTTTCATTTCGATTTTATGTGTGCGTGCAATGGCGCGTGCCTTTACCATTATCTCATTTTCTTTGTTTCGGCAATCCAGCAACAGGTCAATGTCTTGCTCGTTTGCAATGCGAATAATGTTGCGGATAATGTCTTCGCGCTCGCTAACCTTGCGCTTCTTCATTTGCGCTTTTACCAATTCGCCCTGTAAGTTTACTTCGCCTACATCAAAGCCCTGTACCGATTCTACTACTATTAACTGACCTTTAAATAAATCTAGGTGCTCGGTGTTTCGGTAGTAGCCTTTGCGCGCGCCTTTTTTGAAACTAACTTCTACAATATTAAAATTCTCGTTGAAGGATAGTGGCAGGTTTGAAAACCAATCGTAAACATTGTTGCGATTGCAGCCACCTGTGCTACAACCTCCTGCGCTTCCGCACCCTCCAACTGCCTCGCCTTCTTTATTTTTTGTTCCGCAACTTGTACAACCCATTTTGTTATTTTTGATTTATGATGTATGATTTTAGCATTGATAATGCCGAATCATTTGAAGTGCCGAAACTATACCCTTTTATTTAATTTTCAGAAAAGGAATTATTTAATAAGCTCTTAGTCAATGTATCTTTTGGTAATTGGCTGGTAGCTGTCTATTCTTCTGTCGCGCATAAATGGCCAGTGGGTACGGTAGTAATCTGTTTTGGCGGTGTCAATTTCTACCACTGTTGTTTCTTCGTTATCGTGCGAAGCGAGGTATTCTAATTTACCCAAAGGATTGCTTACAAAACTTCCGCCCCAAAACTTCATTGTTCCTTTTTGTTCTAAGCCTACGCGATTTACACTTACCACATGTACTCCGTTTGAAACGGCATGAGCGCGTTGCATAATTTGCCAAGCATCGTATTGTTCTTTGTTGGTTGCTTCGTCTTGTGCAGTTGCCCAGCCGATGGCTGTGGGGTAGAAGAGAATTTCGGCACCGGATAGTGCTGTGATGCGGGCAGCTTCTGGATACCATTGATCCCAACAGATGAGTACACCGATTTTTGCAAATTTAGTTTCAAATGTTTTGTAGCCAAGGTCGCCCGGGGTGAAGTAAAATTTTTCGTAGAAGGAAGGGTCATCGGGAATGTGCATCTTGCGATACATGCCTAGGTATTTTCCATCGGCATCTAACACGGCTGTGGTGTTGTGATACAAACCTTGCGCACGTTTTTCAAACAGGGATGCGATAATCACTACGTTTAGTTCTTTGGCTAAAGCAGATAAAGTATCGGTGGTAACACCAGGAATCTGTTCGGCTAATTTAAAATTGTCATAATCTTCTACATCACAGAAATATAGACTTTTAAAAAGTTCTTGCAAGCAAACAATCTGCGCGCCTTGGGCTGCTGCATCGCGGATGCAGGCAAGAGCTTTGTCGAAATTAGATTGAACGTTATCGGAGCAACTCATTTGCACCAAACCCACTTTTACCTTGCTCATGTTTTTAAATTGAAGTGCGAACTTATTATTTATGGAATTAGGTTGTATAAAGTGGGTTGTAAAATTTCAAATTCTGGAAGTGATAACAAAGGTCTAAGAATTAAGAAATGGAAATGAATATGTTTTAATTGAAAAGTGAAGTACCAGAATCCTAATATTATTAACAATCATATCAAAGGCAACCATTATTGAATTCTGCTCGTTTTATTATTTTTAAACTATAAGCAAAAACATTATGCAAGGAGGAGACTGGAAACAATTATTTAAAGCAGCAGGCGATGGAGATGTGGAATTGGTATCTTTTTACATTCGTGCTGGCATAAATCCTAATTATCAGCACCCAGAATTTTTTTCTACACCATTGATAGAAAGCGCACAAAACGGACATCTGGAAGTGGTTGAGTTTTTGTTGCAAAATGGAGCTGATCCTAATATCAAATCCGATTTTGATGGCTTAACTGCACTTGAAACAGCCCGTGAATTTAGACGGGCAAAGGTGATTGCTCATTTGGAGCAATATTTAAAAGCAAATTGAATTTAGAAACTGAAAAGTGCTTGCTGAAATTTTATAAAAGATAGAACTACTACTCAATTCAACAAATACGTTGCTGCAATTTCCTGAATCAAACTTTCAGAAACAGGCTTGTTGCGGAAGGCTTTTACAAAAGGTAATGCTGTGGCTTTATCTTCATCATCTGGGTTCACAGAGGTGGTAAGCATTACCACTGCCACTGTTTGTTTTATTTCGTTAGGCAGCAAAGCAAATTCCTCCAAAAATTCCCAGCCGTTCATCACTGGCATGTTGATGTCGAGGAAAAGAATTTCGGGTAAAGTTGCTTTTGAATCATATTGTTTATGTAGATAATCCAAAGCTTCCTGCCCGTTGAGTGCAAAATGAAAATGCTCGGTACATCCTGCGTTTTTAATAATCAATTCGTGCAAAAAATTCGTGGATACATCATCATCCACCAGTAATATTGACTTAAGCTTCTTCATATTGAATTGGATTGATGGTAAAGTAAAACACGGTACCTCCGTTTGTGGCATCCTCTATACGCATACTTCCTGCATGCAACTCTACAATTTTTTTACAGTATGCCAAACCTATTCCCGTGCCAGCATAAACCCCACGGTTGTGTAATTGTTTAAAAAGTACAAATGCTTTTTCTCTGTCTTTAGCGGCAATGCCTATGCCATTGTCCTGCACAGCAAACTCCCAACTTTTACCAATTGCTTTTGCATGAATATGGATAATTGGCTGTTTGTCCTTTTCGCAAAACTTTATGGCATTGCTTATCAGGTTTTGAAAAAGTTGATTGATTTCCATTTTGTATGCTGGTAGCACAGGCAATGTGGCAACGTTTATCTGTGCCTGCTTTTCGTTTATTGCAGAGGCTAAATCTTTACATACATTTTTTACTGCTTCATTAAAATCTACTTCTTCCAATTTTCGTTCGCTGCCTATGCGCGCATAAAACAATAAACCCTTTACAAGTTCGGTCATACGCACTGCAGATTCAGATATGTAATTTAATATCTGTTTGCCGTTATCATCTAATCTATCGCTGTACTGTGTGTTTAGTATTGCCGAGAAATTGGATATTGTTTTCAAAGGCTCCTGCAAATCGTGAGAAGCAATATAAGTAAACTGCTCCAACTCACGGTTTTTAGCTTCCAGTTCAAGTAACTTTATTCTTGCCTCTTCTGCTGCTTTTGTTTTTGTAATATCCAACGAAAACATTAAAATTCCACCAATCGAACCGTCTGTATTATGCCACGGTCTTATTTCCCATTTTAGCCATTGTATGTTGTTATCGGCTCGCACAAATTTATCTTCATCTTGATGAATGGTCTCGCCAGCTAAACATCGTTGATGCATGATTTTCCATTTATCACCAATTTCAGGAAACATCTCATAATGCGATTTGCCCAAAAGTTCCACTCCCTCAAGGTGATAATCACTCACCCAGTTTTTAGAATAGGCTATGTAGCGCAACTTAGTATCAAATGCGGCAATGGAACTTGGTGCTTGTTTGATGAACGATTGCATCAGGGTGGCATCCAACTCTGCGGCATCACGCATGGCTTCTATATCGTTCACCTCATTTGCAGTAAACCAAATCACAATGCACGAAATGAAAATATACAGCATTAAAGAAAAAACAATGCTAAACTCTTCATCGCCTTTGTAGTATCTAAAAAAATTAACGCGAAAGAACCCAAAGGCAAGTGCAAACATTGTTATTCGAAGCATCACCTTTCGAGCCATGGTGTTACCTGTGCCCTTGCCTGAGAGCAAACCAGCCAATCCAACTTCATTATGAATAAATAAACCCGCAATCGACAGCAAAAACAATACCCCAGCAGTATGCACCGCCATGGTTGATATAAACAACATTTTACTGTGCTCGGTTATGCCATATACAAAGCTGATGAGTGCAACTGATGCAATTAGCATTACAGGCAAAAGCAATGTTTGCATAATCTTTGATTGGTGCTTCCACTTGGTGAGAAAAGCAACAAACGAAATACCAAAAAACACAAATGAGGCTGCCGTTAAAACGTTCATCCTTCCGGGGTAAACGCCCTCTTTCCGCTCGCTCAGCCAATCATCTAAAAACAAATTATCAATACCTAAATTGATGATAATAAAATGTTGAAAAAGTGTTGCAGTGCCTATAAACAAAAGCACTAATGCGGCAAAGCCTAAAAACAATTTGAAGCTGTTTGGAGATGTAGGGTTTGCTTTAATTTTTTGCAGCAAGGCAATCCCAATGCTTGCCATCAGAATACAAACAGCCGTATTCATTTTCATAGAAGGAAAATCGGGTAATACTGTCAGTAGCAATGGTATTCTCAGAATCCACCCAATAATTACAGTGCAGGATATTAAAATACCTAACAATGCAACAGCATTTACCCAAAACTGATAGCGCGCTAGGTTTTCTTTGCGATAATTTAAGTCGGTCATCTGATATTTCTAGTCAACCTGCGAAATCTTTAGTAGGGTCTAAGCTTCGCATTATTTTTTAATACAAAAAACAAAAATACGATTCTTTAAAAACACCGATTGTTCTATTTTTAAAAACACCTTGTATTATGATTAAATTCACTTTTCTGTTATTACCTTTTTCAATCACAATTTATCTTTCTTTCGCAACAAACATTTAATCTCGAATTATGCAATCAAGCACACAAACACCCGATGAGTATTTTGCTGCCCTCCCCATCGAAAAGCAACAAGCTATGCAACAACTCCGCCAAACTATTTTGAAGAATCTACCCAAAGGCTTTAAAGAGGAAATGAGTTATGGCATGGTAGGCTATGTAGTGCCACACACCCTCTATCCTGCGGGCTACCACTGCAACCCCAAGCTGCCACTACCATTTTTAAACATAGCATCACAAAAGAACTTTATCGCAGTTTACCACATGGGCATCTATGCCGATGAACAACTACTCACATGGTTTCAAAACGAATTCCCCAAACACAGCACAGCAAAATTAGATATGGGCAAAAGTTGCATCCGTTTCAAAAAGCCTGAACAAATTCCCCTCACACTTATTGGAGAACTAGCAACCAAAATGACCCCAACCCAATGGATTGACCTCTACGAAAAAAACCTACAATAAATATGGCATACGCACCATGTACCTCTCTGATAGTGATTAACGTAGCTGTCTATAAATCTTTTGAATTATGAAACAGAATCATCATTCATAAAAAAGCTAAGTGCGCCTGAGGGACATAGTTTTATTTGATCAATAATCCGCTCAGTTGTGGCACCATCAGGTTTTATCCAAGGCTTTTCCATTGGGTTGAACACCTCACTTAATGCATTGTTGCCCTTCCAACATTTTTTAGAATGAATGCACTGTTCGGGCTTCCACACTATGGTTACTTCTCCGTTGGTGTAATGTTTTGTGCTGTCTTTCATTAAGGATATTTAAACTCAGGCTAAAGCTGCGCCTGCTTCTGTAGCTTTGTATTTAGCAATTTCTTTGTGCATCACAGCAAACCAAAGAGGAGGAAACAATGCTAGCACCATCATGCCAGGATAGCCTGTTGGCATTTGTGGACTTTGATCAAAATGGCGAAGAATTTGATACTTGCGCGATGCGATGTAATGGTGATCGCTGTGTCGCGTAAGTTCAAACAACATCAATCTACCAATTGGGTGATTGGAATTCCAAGAGTGAATAGGCATTACTTTTTCGTAATACTCACCATCAATTTTCTTTCTGCGCAAACCATAGTGTTCTACATAGTTTACGGTTTCTAAAAGTAGGGCACCTATAAGCGCAGCAATCAAATAATACACAGTAACCTTCCACCCGAATGCGATAAATATAATGGCAACAGTTATGGCTTGAATAATTTGATACACCAACATTTCGTTTTGAATGCTCCAGAAAGCCTGACCAGCCTTTTTCAATCGCTCGGTTTCTATGTGCCATGCAGAAAGCCAACTATCGCGAACAGTACGAATATAGAAGGCATAAATAGTTTCGCCATAGCGCGAGGATGCTGGGTCTTCATCGGTACTTACATTTTTGTGATGTCCGCGATTGTGTTCTATAAAGAAGTGCAAATACATGGTAGTCCACAATAAAATCTTAGACATAAATTGCTCGTGTTTGGTATTGCGATGCCCTAACTCGTGCGCTACATTGATGCCAAAAACCCCACACGAAATGCCAAAGGATACAATCAAACCAACAGTTTCATACCATAGCAAATCTGTTTGGCTAATGCGGTAGAAGAAGAATGTCATCATGGCTAATTGCACGGGTACAATTGCCCAAATGATTACATCATAGTGCCAATCTTTTTTGATTACTTCTTCATCCGTCTTAGCAAAGTTCTCTTCCGTTCCCGGTAGCACCAATTCCAAAAGCGGAATCATAAGGAAGGCGTAGAATACAGAGAAGAAGGTCCATAGACCACCAGCCGTCATTGAAATTAGAATGGCAACTACACTAAGAAAAGCGGATAGATATTTGATGTATCTAAAATTCATATCAGTAAATTTTTATCGAATGTAATATGATTTCTTAAACAACTAAAAACTCGCTTTGTTGAAAATGGAATATCTACCTTTGAAAGTATGAAGGAAGATAAACCAGTTGATAGCTATATGAAGTATTCCACCATGGCTTTTGAAATGGCTGTCACCATTGCCCTTGGTGCAGGTTTGGGTTACCTAGCCGACAAGCAATTTGGTTGGCATCCTTATGGCAAGGCATTCGGTTCACTCTTGTTTGTTATCATTGCTATTTACAGAGTTGTAAAAGATTTCATTAAACCCAAACAGTAATCCAATTGAATTTATTTAAGCGTTTTTTGCTGAAGATAGGAACGGTAACTTCCTTAGCAGCTATAGTAGTTAATGTGTTGCAAACTCAAACAAAGTTGTTTGATGGCTTTGGGTTTTTTGTTTGGTACAGTTTGTTTTTTCTGGCTGCGTTAACCCTATTTTCATTTGCGCTTTTGTTGCGTGGATTAGCCATGAAAGGCAATGGATTTTTTATGCAATACTTTGGAGCAATGTTTGGCTTAAAGGTTTTTTCTGCGTTGATTTTTGTTTGCTACTTTATATACGTACAACCCATAAAGAATACAAACTTTGTGCTGCCGTTTTTCGTGCTTTACTTTTTGTTTACAGGCTTGTTGGTTACAGAAGCGCGCAATGTTTTAACAGCATCGAAAAAGTAACTATCTTCAATATTCTTCCATCGGTTGCTTCAAGCTCTTTAATAGATAGCTGTAAGCCTTTGCCAATACTAGACTGTAAGACTTCCCTTCAAACTGCTGCATGTGGTTCGTGTTTTTGTCGGTAAGTAGCAGTGTGAAAATGTCATCATCATCCATATCAAACGATACGGTGTATTTCTGTAAAAGAATTTTGAGCTTAGTAGTGTTGCGCACGGCTGCAAGTTATTTGTTTTGTTCAAAAAATGCTTTGCGTTATAATCTTTTGAACTTCAATTTATCAAACCGCATACTTTCGCGCGGTGAGGTTTAGGATTTTCTTGCTTTGGTTTATTGCGTTGCTTGTTTCTGCAACGTTGATGTGTGTGTTATTCAGAGATAAATTACTGCATTTTGCTTTTGAAAAGTTACAAGATAAGTTTAGCGCAAAGTACAACGCATCATTAAATGTAGGCGATTTGAATTTTGTCTCATTCAATCATATTACTGCAAATGCAATTACTGTTGTTCCCGAGCTTTCTGATACTTTACTAAAAATAGAAAGTGTGGATGCCAAGTTTTCAATTTCTAATTTATTGATTGGCAAGTTTGTTCTGTATGATGTGAATGCCAATAATTTGAGACTGACAGTATTCAATGATTCAAGCAGAAATAATATTGCACACTTCACTGAAAATAAGCCTAATGTTCAGATTGAAAAGAAGTCAGTTTCTGCTCCAATATATATTAGATTGCTTAGAAAACTGGAGCAGTTATCGCAAACATCATTTACATTTAGCAATACTACCGTTAGCTATAGTGATAGCACACAGGCGGAAAGGTTTTTTTTGCCTGAAATTCAATTCAAGGGCAACGCGTTTCATATTTCTTTTATTAGCGAAACATTTGCGGATACGCTTGATTGTTCAGGCAAGTTAGACTTCAAAAAGAACTCCTTTAATGCAGCACTGTCTGTTCATGGTAACGAAGATTACACTTTGCCGCTTTTGGACAAGATAGATAGTTTGCGTGGTGGTTTTAAAACATTGAACGTGCAATCAACGTGGTATGAAAGCAATGAGTCTATGGTTTTAAATGCCTCGGTTGATATTACTCAGTTACATGTTCAGCATTGGCGTTTATCTGCTGACAAGGTGGTGGTTCCTTTATTAAAGTTTCGTGGACAAATAACCTTTGCCGAAAATTATGTTCAGTTAGATTCCAATGCGCACATTCAGATAAATAGCTTGCCGCTTAGCATTTTTGCACGGTATGAGAAGGTGGATACATCTAAATTGATTGCATTAAAAATTCAAATGCCAGAAGTTGCTGCTGACACTTTGTTTAATGCGCTGCCGCAAGGCATGTTTAACTCGCTGAAGGGTATTTCTTGCAATGGTTCGTTGGCATATCAATTGAACTTTGCGATGGATACCCGCGCACTGGATTCCTTAGTTTTTGAATCGGAGATGAAGCGAAAAGGATTGAGTTTGAGAAGCTATGGAACCGAAAATTTTTCGCGCATCGAAAATGATTTTATCCATGATGTATATGTGAAAGGAGTAAGAGTTAGGGAATTGAATATCTCGCATGGTAACCCTTATTTCACTTCATTGCGACAAATAAATCCTTATCTTATTTCAAGTGTGCTACAAGCAGAAGACCCATCTTTTATGCGCCATAATGGTTTTCTTGGAAGTGCATTCAGAGAGTCTATTATTCAGAATATAAGGGAGCGAAGATTTGCGCGAGGGGGCAGCACTATCACTATGCAATTGGTGAAAAATGTTTTTCTAAGTCGCGATAAAAACATTGCGCGAAAGGTGGAGGAAGCTATGATTGTTTACTTGATTGAAAACCTGAATTTAGTAAGCAAGGAAAGAATGCTGGAAGTGTATTTGAATATCATCGAGTGGGGACCAAATGTGTATGGCATTGGGGAAGCATCGCGTTTTTATTATGGTAAAAAGCCTTCGGAACTTTCCTTGCCTGAGAGTATTTTTTTGGCAGGTATTATTCCCAAGCCGAGGGCTTTTAAGTATCACGTTGAAAAGGACGGAACACTAAAGCCTCACTTTGAACGGTTCCTTGAGGTGCTTTCAAATAGGATGATTCTTAAAGGTATAGTGACACCAGATGAGACGCAGAAAATTCTTGAGCCACTTAAATTTAAAGGCGCAGCCTTGCAGCATATTTCGCCCGAAGAAACAATGCCTGAAGAGGATGATTTTTATTGATTTCGGTTTTTGTCTTCACCTTTTGCTTGAGTGTGTATCACTTTAGAATGGGCAATTTGTTTTGGGCAAAAAAATCACACACATTTGATGCCATGCAATACATCAAGTATTTAGTTGTTGTTATGGTTTTGTTTTCGGGTTGTAAATGCAATACCGAAAAGAAACAAAACCTAAAAGTTTTCCGCTACAATCAAGCTTCGGGTATTTCTTCTTTAGATCCTGCTTTTTCTAAAGATCAGGCGACTATCTGGATTTGCAATCAATTGTATAATAGTTTAGTCTCTTTAGATTCAAACTTAAATATAGTGCCTGCAATTGCGCACTCGTGGCAGGTGAGTGAGGACGGAAAGACATATACATTCCACTTGCGCAATGATGTGTTTTTTCACAATAATGAATGTTTTGAAAATGGAAAGGGTAGGAGTGTAGTAGCGCAAGATGTGGTGTATAGTTTTAAGAGGATTATTGATACTAAAGTTGCTTCGCCTGGGGCGTGGATTTTTAATGGTAAGTTGCATAACGACTCTGCTTTTGTTGCGCTGAATGATTCTACTTTTCAATTAAAACTTTCCGATCCATTTCCTCCAATACTTGGTATTCTTTCAATGCAGTATTGCTCGGTAATTCCGCATGAGGCATTGGAGAAATATGGCAGCGATTTCAGAGCTAAGCCTGTGGGTACGGGTCCTTTTAAATTTAAGAATTGGGTAGAAGGCAACGCGCTTGTGCTGCTTAAAAACGAAAACTATTTTGAACAAGATGCGGCTGGAAATAAGCTGCCTTACATTGATGGAATCAAGGTAAGCTTTATGGATAATAAAAAGACTGAGTTCCTTTCGTTCAAACAAAAGGAACTAGATTTTATTTCTGGTATTGATGCTGCATATATTGATGAGGTGTTGGAAGAAAATGGAGATTTGAAAGCCTCTTTAAAGAATACAATTGTGCTGCATAAAGTACCTTACCTGAACACCGAGTATCTTGGGTTTTATGTAAAGGGTAATGATGAAAAAGAGAATCCTTTTGTAAATAAATATTTGCGTCAAGCTTTGAATTATGCTATTGACCGCAGGGAGCTAATTCGCTATTTGCGCAATGGTGTAGGACATGCAGCAGAGCAGGGTTTTGTGCCGAGAGGCTTGCCATCTTTTGATGAAAATACAAAAGGATACACGTATGATGTGGAGGCTGCCAAGAAACTTCTAAAGCAGGCAAACTATAATGGCACAGAATTGAAACTCTACACCAACGAAACTTATAAAGACATGGCACTGTTGGTTACAAAGCAATTGGAATCTGTTGGAGTAAAAGCTAAAGTTGAATTGTCGCAGCCTTCTATTTTGCGCGAGTGGATGAGTGCCGGAAAGGTGCAGTGGTTTCGTGGGTCGTGGTTGGCAGATTA
Source organism: uncultured Chitinophagaceae bacterium (assembly GCA_964552715.1). Taxonomy (GTDB): domain Bacteria; phylum Bacteroidota; class Bacteroidia; order Chitinophagales; family LD1; genus UBA7692. Next base: position 12,213 of record CAZKHZ010000110.1, read on the forward strand.
TCCTGATGCAGAGAATTATTTTGCGGTGTTTTACAGCGGTAACGAAGCTCCGCCAAATTACACGCGCTTTGCTAACAAAGAGTTCGATAGATTGTATGTGGAAGCAAGCAGCGAAACCAATGAGGCTAAGCGTTGGGAGCTTTATAAAAAGATGGATGAAATTATAATTGACGAAGCTCCAGTGATTCCGCTTTACTATGATGAAGTGCTGCGCTTTGTGCAGCCGGGCATTTCGGGGCTTTCAAACAATGCGCAGAATTTGTTGGATTTGAGAAGGAT
>CAZKHZ010000111.1:0-12378 GCA_964552715.1 uncultured Chitinophagaceae bacterium
CTTTCTGATTTTTTATCGCCACCTGTTGCAATTATGTGGTGAAAAACTATCTTTGCACTCCTTTTTCGGGGAAGGTGTCCTCGATGTAAGACAAAACCAACTGTAAAATGTCGCGTTTAAACGTAACAAAGTTAAAAGCCAGCGAGCTTGAATTGAAAGAAAAAGTAGTGAATGTACGCAGAGTAGCTAAGGTTACTAAAGGCGGAAGAACATTTACATTTTCAGCCACAGTAGTGGTGGGTAACGGCAACGGAATCGTTGGTGAAGGGCTTGGAAAAGCTCGTGAAGTTCAGGAAGCTATTCAAAAAGCTATTGATGATGCTAAGAAAAACTTGGTAAGCATCCCTGTATTCCACGGAACAATCCCGCATGTTCAACACGGTAAATTTGGCGCTGCCAAAGTGATGTTGAAACCTGCTTCGCATGGAACTGGCGTAATTGCCGGTGGTGCTATGCGTGCAGTGTTGGAGAGTGCTGGTGTAAAAGACGTTTTGGCTAAATCTTTAGGAGGTTCAAACCCTGCTAACGTTATCAAAGCAACTTTAGATGCTTTGAGCAATCTGCGCGACCCTTACACAATATCTCGCAATCGCACACTTTCTTTAGAGAAAGTTTTCAAAGGATAATTTCAAGAAACTTTCCTCAAACAATAAACATTTTTGTATGTCAAAAGTACGCATCACTAAAATTAAGAGTGGCATTGATCGTCACCACCGTCAAAAAAACACTTTGATTGCATTGGGTTTAAATAAACTAAACGCAAGCAAAGAAGTGGAATTGAATCCGGCATTAGAAGGACAGATAGCAAAAGTGAAACACCTTTTGAAAGTAGAAGCTATCTAAATCATAAATCGAAAAGCAAACAAAGCAGCAGATGGAACTTTACAATCTTGCACCCGCAGAGGGGGCAACAAAAACCAAAAAACGTTTAGGTCGCGGACAAGGTAGCACCAAAGGTGGAACTTCAGGACGTGGACATAAAGGCGCACAAAGCCGTTCAGGTTACAAAAAGAAAAAAGGATTTGAGGGCGGTCAAATGCCATTACAAAGACGGACACCAAAATTTGGTTTTAAAAATCCTTTCCGTATTGAATACGAGCAATTAAACTTAGGTCGCATTCAAGAATTGGTAGAAAAATTCAGCTTAACTGATATCACTGTAGAAAACCTTCGCGAGCACAAACAAATCAGCAAAACTGATTTAGTGAAAGTATTAGGCAATGGTGACTTGACCACTAAAGTAAATGTTAGTGTTCACGCCATCAGCGAAACTGCAAAACAAAAAATTGAAAGTCTCGGAGGTACAGTTACAATCGTGAAGTTTTAATATGAAGAAATTAATAGAAACCCTCTCTAACATCTGGAAAATAGAGGAGCTCAGGCAGAGAATTTTACTCACGCTTGGGCTTGTTCTAATTTACAGAGTTGGGACATACATCACACTTCCGGGCATTGACCCAAGTGCGTTAACAACAGTTACTAGCCAAGGAAAAGGTGGTATTTTAGGATTAGTAAACTTATTTGCGGGTGGTGCATTTAGTCGTGCATCAGTTTTTGCGTTGGGTATCATGCCTTATATCTCAGCTTCCATTGCGGTTCAATTACTTACAATTGTTGTTCCCTACTTTCAAAAATTACAGAAAGAAGGTGAAAGCGGCAGAAGACTTATCAATCAATATACTCGTTTATTAACTGTAGCCGTTACGCTTTTCCAAGGTATGGGTTATGTAGTGTACCTTACAAGCGTAGATGGCGATGCAATCCTTATCTCTCCTACCCTATTCTCAATATCTACTGTTGTGGTACTTACTACCGGAACATTGTTTGTGATGTGGATGGGTGAAAAGATTACTGATAAAGGATTGGGCAATGGTATTTCTATCATCATCATGGTAGGTATCTTAGCACGTCTTCCTGAATCTTTATTCCAAGAGTTAACTTCTCGTTTGCAAAGTGGAGGTTTAATTGTGTTTGTTATAGAAATAGCTTTCTTACTTGTGGTAATTGCAGGATGTATCATCTTGGTGCAAGGCACGCGCAGAATCCCTGTTCAATATGCAAAACGCAATATTGTTCAAGGTGGCAAAATGATGCAATCGGGTGGTGTTCGTCAGTATCTACCTTTAAAGATTAATGCTGCGGGTGTGATGCCTATCATTTTTGCGCAAGCAATTATGTTTTTGCCAGCTACTATTGCTCAGTTCCTTCCAGGAATGGATCAAAATAATGGTTTCCTTATTGCATTTAATGACTTTCGTTCGTTGCCATACAACCTTACTTATTTCTTATTAATCGTGGCTTTCACTTATTTCTACACAGCCTTAATTATCAATCCGCAACAAATTGCTGATGATATGAAACGCAACAATGGATTTATTCCAGGTATTAAACCAGGCAAAAACACTGCCTCGTTTATTGATACAGTTATCTCTCGTATCACATTACCAGGTTCTATATTCTTGGGCTTTGTGGCTATCATGCCTGCAATCGTAATGTTGTTTGGTGTTCAACAATCTTTTGCTTTGTTTTATGGTGGCCCTTCATTAATAATAATGGTGGGTGTTATTTTAGATACACTTCAAAGTATTGAAACGCACTTATTAAATCGTCACTACGATGGTTTGACATCTTCCGGCAGAATAAAAGGAAGACAAGGCTACGCAATGGCATCTATGTAAAAACATTTAAAGCCCTCTTCGGAGGGCTTTTTTAATTGTAGAAGGATGAATGAAATTTTAGAAGTGTGATTTTAGAAGTTTGATTGAAATACAAATCACACTTCCGAAATCTAAAATCAAAAATCAAAAATGACTAAGGTGACCAACAGTAAAGAAACCGAGCTAAAATTAAGGACAAAAGATTTTGCTTTGCGAGTTATTAAAGTTGTAGAAAGCCTTCCTAAAACAACAGTTGGTTTTGAATTTGGCAAGCAGCTATTTAGGTCGGCAACATCCGTTTCTTCAAATTACAGGGCAGCTTGTAGAGCAAAATCTACCAAGGACTTTATCTATAAACTTGAGGTTGTAACTGAAGAAGCAGATGAAACTTTGCACTGGCTTGAATTAATTACCGAATCAAACACTATTGAGCAGAAAAAATTGGAAAGTCTTATGGACGAAGCAAATCAACTAGTCTCCATATTTACAAAATCAATTCTTACTACAAAAGCGAAAGAACCCAAATAGGATGAATGAAATTTTAGAAGTGTGATTTTAGAAGTTTGATTGAAATCCAAATCACACTTCCGAAATCTAAAATCTAAAATCCTAATCACACTTCTAAAATCTAAAATCCAAAATCTAAGATTCAGCAGTTGTTTAACTTTCTAAAAAATATTATGGCATTAAAAGCTAAAACAGAAGAGGAACTTGAGTTGATGCGCAAGAGCGCAATGTTGGTGAGCAGAACCCATGCAGAGGTAGCCAAACTGATTAAGCCAGGTGTTACCGGCAAGGTATTGGACAAAGTAGCTTTTGAGTTTATAAAAGACCATGGTGCCACGCCTTCGTTTTTAAACTACGGTGGCTTTCCCGCTTCGCTGTGTATATCTGTGAATGAAGTGGTGGTACACGGCATACCCAACAATGTGGAGTACAAAAGCGGTGATATTGTAAGCATTGATTGCGGCACAATTTTGAATGGCTATCATGGCGACATGGCATATACTTACGCTATTGGCGAGGTTGATGCACTTATTCTGCAACTGATGAAGGTAACCAAAGAGAGTCTGTATTTAGGCATATCAAAGGCGGTTACAAATAACAGAGTGGGCGATATTTCTGCTGCCATTCAAGAGTATTGCGAGCGGGGTTATGGGTATGGCATTGTGCGCGAATTGGTAGGGCACGGAGTGGGCAGCAAGTTGCATGAAGAGCCGCAGGTGCCCAACTACGGACGCAAAGGTGATGGCAAAAAACTGATTACAAACCTCACTATCGCCATTGAACCTATGGTAAACTTAGGCACAAAAGATGTATATACCCGAGAAGATAAATGGACGGTAGCCACCGAGGACGATAAGCCTTCAGCGCACTTTGAGCACACCGTGTGTGTAAAGCCTAGCAAAGCTGAAATACTGACTACCTTCGACTTTATTGAAGATGCTGTGAGGAACAATAATGAATTAGTTTTTATTTAAAAATTCAAAACCTCATCAACGATTTTCTGGTTGCATGTGCCACCAAGGAAACATCACCTCAATAATTATAAATGGTAAGCATTTTACTCCCCTATCAATTTATTGTTGAGGCGCAGCAATTCGGTTTCGGCTTGCTTCAACTCGTAGCGTGCATTTACTAGGCGCAGCAGTGCATCTTCATAACTTTTTTGTGCCTCACGAAATTCAATAGAGGTGCTTTGTGAAAGTTTGAAACGCTCGGTGGCAATGGTTACGTTTTCTTTGGCATAGCCAATGTTTTCTTCTTCTAAAACCAATGCAAGTTTTGCTGTTTCAAAAGCGCGTGCCGAACTTTTTACCGCAGCAGCCACTTGCAATTTTGCTTGCATGTAGCGGGTGTTGGAAGTTTGCAATTGTATGCCGGCAACTTTCACTTGCCGGTTGATATTAAACCCGTTGAAAATGGGCATACTTATAGTGACACCCAAGCCCAAACCATTATTTTGACTAAACAAAACAAAGCCCGCATCGCTTTGCGAATATGCGTAGCTGTATGCTGCATTGCCAACAATCACGGGGCTGCGCAAAGCCTGTGTTTCGCGCTTCTGTTGCTGCGCAATTTTTACGCTTGCCATAGCCGCCTGTATTGTATAGTTTGAATTGGTTTGTTGCAACGATTGTGCTGTTATGTTTTCATTAAACACCACTTCGTTTGTCACCTCAAAAGATATTCCCTCATTGCGCGAAAGCAACACATTCAGGTTTTGTTTGGCGTTATCTAGCAACACTTGCTGCTTCAATAATTCTGCTTTTCGTGCGTTCACATCAATGCGCGCTTGCAGGGCATCGGTTTTGCCGCTCACCCCCAATTCAAATTTAGTAGTGGCAATTTTCAATCGCTCGTTCGACAAGGCTATCGCTTCTTTGTAGGCACTTACGGTTTGTTGCAGCCGCACAATATCGTAGTAGGCTACAATAATTAGCGCAATGGTATTTTGCACGCTGTTTTTCAATTGCAACACTGCGAATGTCTCTTGCAGGCTCAATCTTTTTTTGGCAAAAAACATACGCAAGCCATCAAACAAAGTCCAGTTCAAATCAGCCGAAACATTAATGTTTGTTGAGTTTACACTGTTGCGAATAATCTCGGTGCCATTGGTAAATCGTTGGTTGATGTTGTTTAAACCATAGTTTGCTCCGCCATTTACATTTAGGTTGGGCAACATTCCAGCATTGCCAATGGTATTGTTTTTATGCGCAATAGCCGAATCATTTCTAGCAATAATAATGTCGTAGTTGTTTTGAAGGGCAAGCGCAATTGCAGCGTCTATTGTAAGCTGCGATTGTGCATTGGCTGAGACGGATAAAAAGATAAGTGCAATGAGCAATGAGCTGTGAAACAGGAAACAAAAGATAGGAGATTTGAGCATTGAGATTTGAGAAATGAAGTACTTGTAAAACAGATTTCCTTCAACATTATTCAAACTTACCTTTTCCATTATATCGCTCACTACTTTTATATACTATTTTCTAATCTCTGGTTTTTGTTATTTGCCAATTGCTTTGTTTTTCTATTGCTTTCTGCTTAAATAAGAATACATAGCAGGAATAACAAACAAGGTAAGCACCAACGAAAACATAATGCCACCAATAATTACAATGCCCAATGGTATGCGGCTTTGCGCACCTGCACCCAATGCCAAGGCGATGGGCACTGCACCCAATGCGGTTGCTATACTTGTCATTAATATCGGGCGCAAACGCATGGTGGAAGCTTCAATAACTGCATCAATTTTGTTTATTCCTTCTTTGCGTTTTTGGTTAGCAAACTCCACAATCAAAATACCGTTTTTGGTTACCAAACCAATCAACATAATGATGCCGATTTGAGAAAAAATATTTAGTGTTTGATTGAACATCCACAAGCTAAAAAGCGCACCTGCAAGCGCAAGCGGCACCGTTAGCATAATCACCATTGGGTCAATAAAACTTTCAAACTGCGCAGCAAGAATCAGGTAAACCAAAATCAGCGCAAGGATGAAGGCAAACATGGTGTTAGAAGAACTTTCAGAAAAGTCGCGCGCAGAACCACTTAAGTCTGTGCTGAAAGTTTCATCCAACACAAGTTTTGAGATTCTTTCCATCTCCGCAATGCCATCTCCGATAGTTTTACCAGGAGCTACACTTGCCGAAACAGTGGCAGATTTAAACCGATTATAATGATAAAGCTGGGGTGGGCTGCTCACTTCCCTCATGGTAACAAAATTGTCTAACTGAATCATTTCGCCACGACTGTTTCCTACATATAATGACTTCAAATCAACAGGGTCATCGCGGTTGTCGCGGCTCACCTGCCCAATCACCTGATACTGTCTGCCGTTCATAGTAAAGTAGCCCAATCTTCTGCCGCTAAAAGCAAGCTGCAAAGTGTTGGAAATATCCATTACACTCACGCCCATGTCGGTAGCTTTGATGCGGTCAATTTCTACCTGCAACTCCGGCTTGTTGAACTTTAAATTCAAATCGGTTGCCATAAATACAGGGCTCTTTTGAGCCTCTTCCATGAACTTTGGTAACGCAACTTTTATCTTATCAAAATCCATGTTTTGAACCACGAATTGCACAGGCAAACCAAAGCGCGCTGAGCCTCCCGTAGAAATAGTTTGCTCCTGAATAGCGAATACTTTCCCATCACTAAATTGGCGAATACCCTTGTTTACCTTATCTACAATTTCCTGTTGAGTGAATTCACGCTCAGTTGGGTCTAACAATGAAACCCTTGCAAAACCAGTGTTTGCACCACCGCTTCCGGCAAACCCTGGAGCTGTAACAGTAAGTATTTGCCGCTTGCCGGGAACAGAATCTACTAGATAATAAGCAATGCGATTCATGAACTTTTCCATGTAATCGTAAGAAGTGCCTTCGGGTGCGCTTACGCTCAACCTGAATTGACTGCGGTCTTCTAAAGGAGCCAACTCGCTTGGCAATACTTTACCAAAAAGCCCGATGGCAAACACACACACAACTAATATTAAAATAGCCGTCCATCTTCTTTGCATAAATGTAGAAAGAAGGCTTTTGTACCCATTGTCCATTGACTGAAAAAATGGCTCAGACTTAATGTAGAACCATGATTTTTTTTGATTCTTTCTAGTCAATAAAACATTCAAAACAGGCGTAAGCGAAAGTGATACAAATGCAGAAATTATAACCGCTCCAGCTACCACAATTCCAAACTCTCGGAACAAACTTCCAACAAAACCTTGTAAGAAAATAATGGGAAGAAACACCACAGCAAGCGTAACTGAGGTGGCAATAACTGCAAAAAAAATCTCTTCGGAACCTTCGCGCGCTGCATCTTCTTTACTGAAACCTTTTTCTAACTTCTTGAAGATGTTTTCGGTAACCACAATTCCATCGTCCACCACCAAGCCCGTTGCCAGCACTATAGCTAACAGCGTAAGCACATTAATTGTGAAGCCAAACATGTACATTATAAAGAAGGCACCTAACAGCGAAACAGGAATATCAATTATCGGACGCAGGGCAATCAACCAATCGCGAAAGAATAGGTAAATAATAATCACTACCAAAAGGAATGCGATGAGTAGCGTTTCCTTTACTTCATAAATAGAAGATTTAATAAAGAGCGTACTGTCATATATAATGTCAACGTTGTAATCAGCAGGAATGTCCTGCTTAATTTTCTCATAACGTTTATAAAATTCATCGGCAATAGAAATATAGTTTGAACCGGGTTGAGGTACTAGCGCCAAAGCAACCATAGGCACACCATCGCGTTTCAAAATCGTTTCTTCGTTTTCGGGTCCCAACACAGCTTGCCCCACATCGCGCAGTCGCACAATCTGATTTTCAGTTTGCCTTAAAATCAAATCATTGAATTCGTCCTCGGTTGTTAATCGTCCGAATGTTTTTACGGTAAGTTCGGTTGTGTTTCCAGATATTTTTCCTCCCGGCAGTTCTACATTTTCTCTATTCAGTGCATTGTTGATTTCCTGAAAAGTAATGTTGTAAGAAACCATCTTCATCGGGTCGAGCCACAAGCGCATGGCATATTTCTTTTCGCCCCAAATCTGCACCTGACTAACTCCTGGAATAGTCTGCAATCTTTCAAGCAAAATGTTTGAAGCGTAATCAGAAACTTCTAACTGCGAACGTTTATCACTTTGCACAGTCATAGAAATGATAGCATCGCTGTTGGCATCTGCTTTTGAAACCACAGGCGGTGCATCAATATCTTGCGGCAACTGACGCACAGCCTGACTTACTTTATCCCGCACATCATTGGCGGCTTCTTCCAAGTTTTCACTCAAGTTAAATTCTACAGTAATTACACTTGACCCTTGATTGCTTGCCGATGAAATACTGCGGATTCCGGCTATGCCATTAATTGCCTTTTCGAGCGGCTCGGTAATCTGAGATTCAATGATGTCGGCATTTGCCCCTGTGTAATTGGTGCGCACTGTAATTACAGGCGGGTCAACCGAAGGGTATTCACGCACTCCTAAAAAATAGAAACCAATGATGCCAAACAGAACAATAACGACATTCATCACTATTGCCATAACGGGCCTTCGTAAACTGAGAGACGGTAAACTCAATGCTGATTTTAGATTTTAGAAGTTTGATTGAGTTGGTGGAATTGACAAACTATTTAGGGGCTAACAAAGAAGGCGATTTAACCGGCAATGATTTGTCTTGCTCGGCAGTAATTACATTTCCTTTAATAGTGATAACCTTTGTTGCTTCGCCTGCGTTAGAAGTAATGGTAATTGCCTTGCTGAAAGGACCTGGGCGACCTTGTGTGTTGTAAGTGGCTGCAACAGAACCGTCTTTTCCTGGAAGCACAGGTTCTTTTGTCCAACTTGGAGTGGTGCAACCGCAACTTGCTTTTACATTAGAAAGTACCAGTGGCTCTTTACCAGTATTTTTGAATTTGAATTCGTGTGTAGCCTGAGGACCTTCAGGAATTTCGCCAAAGTCGTGCAATTCATTTTCAAATTTGAATTGAGGCGCGTTTGGATTAGGCTTTACTTCTGCCAGTTTATCTTGCGTAAAACCGATGCTTGCAAATGCTAAGAAACAGATTGAGAGGAAACTTTTATTCATATCGCTTTTTAATTTTCGTCAAATATAGCATTGAGTTATTAGCCACGTCAAGAATGTGCGATTTGCTTAACATCATTTTTGCAAATCAAATATTCAAAAATCTCTCTAATTTACTTCGCTGCATCTCTTTTCAGCTTATCCGAAAGCTCTTTTCCAAGATACTTTTCTATTAAAGAGTGTCCCAAATAAATAGCAGGAGTTAGTAAAATTGCCATTGCAAATTTGTAGATGTAGTTTACTGTACAAACTGCCAACACCAATTGAATAGACCATTGATAGGGTGAACCAATTTTAGAAATATAAAAAGCATAAAAAAGTACTACAAAAGAATCAATCAACTGAGATACTAAAGTAGAACCGGTGGCACGCAGCCACACATGTTTTTCTCCAGTAAGTTGCTTTAATTTATGAAACACAGTTACATCAATAATTTGAGAAATAATGAATGCTAAAAGCGAACCCACAATGATGGAATTACCCTGACCAAAAATGGCATCATAGGCATTTTCATAATTCAAATCATTACCAAACTGCGAACTAAAAACCCACCAACTTGCGGGTGTAGTTTGCATGGCTCCGTTAATCATAATATATGAATAAGCTATCATTGCAGCAGCCAAGAAGGATAGAAAACGAACTCCCTTTTTGCCGAAATATTCATTAATAATGTCTGTCATTACAAATACAAAGGGCCACAATAGAACACCACAAGTAAGGTTAAAGCCTGTAATCTTTTCACCAAAAAAATTGAACACCATAGGCGTAAAGCCAAAAGTATCATCCAGCGAAAAAATCTTTACACCCATAAACTCAGCAACAATGGCATTGGTGAGAAAAAAGGCACTAAGAATGATGAATAAGCGTGTAGCTTTTGATTCAAGTAATTGCATGTGGTAAATGAAATAAAATTAAGAGGTTGCTTAAAATTTAATCTATAATTTTTTTATGGGCTATTTCCCGCTATACTTCGTTGTCGTTTTTGCTGAGAGAAGCCCTGCTATCAGCTTCAAACTCCGCCTCGTCTATCGAAAAATATCCTCATAAAAATTCTCAAATATTAAATTTAAACAACCTCTATAGAAAATAGATTGAAAAAATGAATGCACCAATCAAGCCTAAACTTCCAAAAAGAAACAAAGTAGAATGGGTGTATGAAGTTGGTAAAATTTGCTGTTTGATATATACAACTGCTATAAGAAAAAGTTTATCGAATGTAAAAGCAATCAATGTACCATAAGCAATACCCACAAGCCCAAATTGCTGCATCAGTAAAATACTTGCAACTACATTAATTACGATTTCAAGAAGCGCGGAAATTAATGTGTACTTGTTCATGCGCAAAGCGGTGAGGATGGTTTGCGGAAATAGTAATCGTGGAATAACTAACAAAAGCATTACGTTGAAAATAACAGCACTTTGTAAATACGATTCATTATAAAAGTAAACAAATAGCCATTTACTGCTAAGCATTAAAACAATTGAAACCGGAAAGATAAAGCGGGCAAGCTGCGCAGCTTTGCGTTTCAGTTCATCTATGCCCGTAGTAATGTTTAAGGCAATTGGAACAATCATAGCGGTGCTTAAAGAATTAGCAAGTATCAATGCAAAAGGCAATTCGCGTGCGCCATATCTGAAAATAGCAAAGGCATTATCGTCATAATAATATTTTACCAAAAAGCCGTCAACGTATTCGGCAAAGCCGCTTGCAAAAATACCTGCGGTGATGGGTATCGAAACTTTTATTAAGGAAGCAACATAGACTTTATTAAACCTGAAGATTGCATGTTTCCTCAATAAAATTATCAACCAAAAAAGCTTTGCTATTGCCAGAATGGATAAGCCCGAAACTGCCCATAGAATTTCGCCTGTTAGCAAAAACGGAATTATAGTAAATGCTATTTGTAGTAAAGATGTTACACCAGCATACATCAATAATGGCTTTCGCTCTGCCTTTATAAAGTAGATGTATTCATTCAAAAATGAAACCGTGTTGAAAAGCAGATAGCCCGCAGCCATTGAAGTAAGAATGCCGTTGCCATTGTTGAAGAGTTGAAACACCACTAATAGTTGAACAGCAATTACACTTTGCCACAAAATCATTAATGCCGTATTGGAGAAAACTTCGGCTTCATCAAAATCCTTTTTTATTGAAAGCATGGCATTTATGGTACCCGCAATCCAAAAGAAGCTGAACATGCCAGTGAGCCACAAAAAGGTCTCATAAATGGCAATTGAACCAGTTGACGCGCCAAGTTTTACTAATAAAACAGAGATGAACGCAGTAGTTCCAAACCGAATCAGTTGAAACAATTGCAGGGAAGAAATGTCAGAAATATTCCTGTTGAAGATTTGCATTAACGCAGTCAAGTTTAAGAAACTTTCGGCTTGTTAATGTTTTTAGAGTGGTTTAGCTTTTTGAAATGCTCTTTTTGAACGCATACTTCATAATTCTTCCTCAAATACTTACTTGTGACTACTTTATTTACAAATTAAATTTTGCCCTTAGAAATAGTTTTTTATCATTGCCGCGTTAGTTCATTATAAAAAAAACCGTGCTATGGCGCGCAAGCAGTTTACTTTAGAATATATAATTCGTTCATCTCCGGCTATTTTGTTTGAGTTTTTAACGGATCCTTCATGTTTAGCTCAATGGTTTGCAGACTATTGCGATGCTTCTGAAGATGATTACGTGTTTGGATGGAATGGTCAGTTTGAGAAAGCTGAAATAGTAGAAATGGAAGATGATGAGTATGTAAAATACCGTTGGTTGAAAGCCGATGAATCAGAATTCTTTTCATTTCGTGTTTACAAAAGTGAAATCAGCAACGAAACGATTTTAGAAATCATTGATTTCTGTGACCCGAAAGAAGTTAAAGACAGCACTTTCCTTTGGGACAACCAAATAGAGGATTTGAAACACGCCCTTGGTGCAGCTTAATTCTGTTCATTCATTGCAATGGAAATTGTACTTCAGCATTTCCCGAATTTAACGCCACATCAAATCAGTCAGTTTGAAAAACTGCTTCCGCTTTATACAGATTGGAATGCAAAAATCAATGTGATTTCGCGTAAGGATGTTGACAATTTTTACGAGCACCATGTGTTGCATTCATTAGCAATTGCAAAGTATT
>CAZKHZ010000112.1:0-12338 GCA_964552715.1 uncultured Chitinophagaceae bacterium
GATAAAAATAGCCATGCGATTCAAGCAATGAAGGTTGTGAAAAATCCTGCGGCTTTTGCTATCACATTAGAGCCTTTGGGCGGCAAGCCAACACCAACAATGGAGAATATGTGTGTGGTGGGAAATGTGTAGAGAATTTCGGATTTGCGGTTTCGGATTTCGGATTGAACAGCCGACTTGATTGGTGATTAATAGTTACCGTAATCCAAGTATAACCTCACAAGCCTTTTCAATCATTTCTTTTGAAATATCTAAGTGCGTTACAAAACGTATGTGCGTAGCGGAAAAGGGTTGTGCTTTTATGTGTTGCTGCGCTAGCTTTTCGGCAAATTTTATGGAGTCTTCCACTTCGGCAATCACAATGTTGGTAGCTACGGGTAGCATGTGTTTTACCAAAGTTGATTTGTGCAATGCGGTTTCAATTTGTTTGGCATGAAGATGATCTTGTTCAATTCTTTCAACATTATTATTGAGAGCATAAATGCCTGCCGCAGCTAAGAAACCCGACTGTCTCATGCCTCCACCCAAAGCCTTGCGAATTTTGCGCGACTTTTTGATAAAATCCTTTTTGCCAATTAACACCGTGCCAACGGGTGCGCCCAATCCTTTTGATAGACACACCGACATACTGTCGAACAATCCGCGGAGGTGCGCAGGCTTGGCTTGGAGCGCGCAAAGTGCATTAAAAATACGTGCGCCATCGCAATGTAAAATCAGGTTATGTTTTTTACAAAATGCGCTGATGGCTTGCATCTCTTCAACAGTATAAACTCCTCCCCCACCCTTGTTGATGGAGTTTTCAATAGCTACCATGCGGGTGTTGGGATACCAATCAAAATCGGGCAAAATACTTGCTTCAATATCGCTGATGGTCGTCTTGCCGTATATGCCATTTGTAAGGCGCACGCTTACGCCCGAAATCATTGCCCATGCTCCAGTTTCGTAGTTGTAGATGTGTGAAAGTTTATCGCAAATTACTTCGTCTAGTGGCTGTGTGTGTGCCTTGATGGCGGTTTGATTGCTCATGGTGCCCGAAGGAAAAAACAAGCCCGCTTCCATGCCAAAAAGTGCAGCAACTTTTTGTTCCAAAGCTTTTATTGTTTCATCTTCTGCAAATACATCATCGCCCACTTGTGCATTCATCATAGCCTGCAACATGGCTGCCGATGGCTTGGTTACGGTGTCGCTTCTAAAATCTATGACTTTCATGGTTTGGTGTTTATGATTTGTGGTGTTCGATTTGCGACAGATGAATTTTTAGAAAATAAATTTCTAATTAAAAACCTGATCAAGGAATTTGCCAAACAATGAAGGTTGCAATAAAATGGGGAATACAAAGCCAATTACACTGCCTGTAAAATGCGCAATGTGCCCAACGTTATCGCCTCCTCTTTTTGCCATATAGGCACAGTATAAAAGATAGATGGGTCCGAAGATGTATGCAGGCATAGAAGGCAAAAACATAATAGAAATGCCACCTGTCGGGTTTAGCAAAATGGAGGCAAAAACTACGGCAGCCACTCCCCCACTGGCACCCAAACTGCGGTATTCGTAATTGTCTTTTTGCGTAAAAAGATTATACGCATCGGCAAGCGCCACCGCACCAAAATACATCAGCACATACAGCGAAGTACCGAATGGAAATAATGCACTGAAGTACTGCTCTACATAAGTGCCGAAGCTCCAGAAGGCAAGCATATTAAAGAGCAGGTGCCCCATATCGGCATGGATAAATGAACAGGATACAAGCCTGTACCATTCATTGTTACGCCAAATTCTATATGGCTGAAAAATCAGTTTGTCAATGAGGCTGTGGTTGCTGAAAGCAAGAAAGGATATCAAGGCTGTAACTGCTGCAATGGAAATGGTAATGCTCATTGGTGTTTGATTTTACAGTAATTGTGCACGAAAAAGTGACACATTAACTGATCAAGGCAAATGTATGAAAGGTGGGGTGCAATGCAAATGGAGGTGCACTGCTTTTCTGTAGAGACTTATCAAAAGCCGAATTTAATCTACCAGCAATTTTCCATTAACGGCTTCATGTCCGTTATCGGCAACTACAATATAAGTGCCAGGAACAAGTTGCACATTGGCATTAAATGTCTTTTGCGAGCCATCGGCAATATCCATGCTATGGTGCATTTTTCCATCTAAGCTAAAAATACGAATAGTGCCTTTTCCGAAATTTTCGCGACATGAATTAAAGGTAATTCCCAAATTACTTCTGCTGCGCGAAACTTGCAATGCACAACCTGTTTTGTGGTGGTGGTCGTGTTCTTCGATACCTGTTTCCAACACTTCAATATCATAACGGGCAGCACTCATAGGCTTGGCTAAAGTTGCAATAGTGCCAACGGCAGCTTTCACCACATTACTCATAAAAGTAAAATTCAATCTTTCGATACTATCGCCTTTTGTATGATACTGTGTGTTTCTAAAATTTGCACCATCCGTAATCATTAATGCAGGAATACCAGCATCCCAAAAACGCGAATGGTCGCTTCTTCGTAAATCAGGCGCAATAGTTCCTGTGCCGGGAACAGGCAATGAAATAACTCTCAAAGCTGGCACATACTTTGTAGCCGCAGAATCAAAAGCATTTGCGAGCACACCCGAGCTTGCATCGCTGCAATTCACAATAAAATTACCGCGACTGCTATCGGCTTTTACCGCAGCAGATTGCGATGCAAACAGCAAGTCAAATCCCTGCGGAAAGGTTTGGGTATTTGCCTTTTCGCTGTAGTAACCAATCATCTCAAAATTAACCACACCTTTAGTTCTTTCATAAGAAGGAATACCACTTTGAACATATCGTTGGCTGCCAATTGTTCCTAATTCCTCCAAATCAAAACCTATGTAACGAATGGTATTTTCGAAATGATAGTTGGACAAAATTCTTGCAGCTTCCATTACACCTGCCACACCTGAGCCATTATCATCTGCACCTGGTGTTTGCGTCACACCATCAAAATGCGCATCTACTATATAGGTATTGGTGTCGCTCACATAACCCGATTGGCGCGCATGAATATTGTGCGCGGTATAGCTTGAGTAAGGAAAATCTTGACGATAAGTAGGAAGATTTTGCTGAATTAAAAACGACTCAAGATAGTTCTTCGTAAGGCTCACATTAGCCGCATCATTATTAAAGAAACGCGGAAAAGGAATGCCGAGCAGATGAGCATACAGATTATTGCTATCTACCTGATTCACCATTTGCTGAATATCCACAGCCTTGCGGTCTGTAGCAATGATGCGCACAATTGGAGGAATTCCAAATTGCGCACTATCTAATTCGGAACTAGGAAAAGAGATTTGCTTGCCATTGCCGGGCGACACAGGAAAGCCTACGCCCAATGTTGAGGCTACTTTATTAAAACTTCTGCCGCCATCTAATGAAAGACGAACAATCACTTCGCAGTCATCATTGTCTGCATCGGCTAAATTGTAATTAGCCGTAAAGTTCTGTGCATCCTTATTAAACGCAACATTGGAAATTACAGGTGAAGTATTTTGTGCATTGGCAATACCAGCCGAAACCATCAAGGCAAAAACTGCGTGTAGATTTAATTGCATAACCCTTATTAAATTTAAAGAATAACCGAAAGTAGCTTTTTCTGAAAATAGAACTATAATTTTATATTTAGAAAACAGCTATAAGGCTTGATAATTCAACAGAATTGAACAAACATTGCACACTAAAAAATTTAAAAACGAAATCTAAAATGGAAAATGGAAACTCTTTTTCACATTTCATCTGTCCAAAATTCAATCCACTCCAACACCCTGTAAATTCGTCAACATAATGTGGGTAAATTTTGATTAAAACCATTATCCACAAACGAAAACCACGCCCCATAAAGGATGTGAATTTTCAAAACTAGATGCACACATAGTATGTTGAAAAATGCCCTTCCAATATCTTTGCCAGAAATTTACATTCGTTGCACCAAAGAAAAAACACAGTGTTTTTTTTGAGGTCGTCAACAGCAATTTCAAACAACATTTTTAATTCTTAGTAAATATTTAACCGATGGCAAAAAAATCTACCAAAGGGCTCAAAGTAGACCGTTACTTTACCAAAGAAGGTGTAAATCCTTTCGACCTTTTTGACTATGAATTGCGCAGCAGTGTAATTCGAAATCCAAAAGGTGATGCCGTATTTGAAATGCACAATGTGGAAGTGCCAAAATCTTGGAGCCAGGTAGCTACAGATATATTAGCTCAAAAATATTTTCGCAAAGCCGGAGTTCCTCTTGCCGATGGAAGCATCGGTGGCGAAACATCTATTAAACAAACTGCACATCGTTTAGCACATTGCTGGAAAATGTGGGGCGATAAATATGGATACTTCGCTTCTGATAAAGATGCTACGGTTTTCTATGACGAAATCGTTTACGCTTTGGTAAGCCAAATGGCTGCTCCAAATAGCCCGCAGTGGTTCAACACTGGCTTGCATGCCTCTTATGGTATCACTGGCAAACCTCAAGGTCACTATTATGTAAATCCCGACAACGGTGTTTTAAGCGAATCAACTTCAGCATACGAGCGTCCTCAACCACACGCATGTTTCATTTTGTCGGTAGATGATGATTTGGTAAACGGTGGCGGCATCATGGATTTGTGGGTGCGCGAAGCACGTATCTTTAAATATGGCTCAGGTGTAGGAACCAACTTTAGCAACATTCGTGGCGAAGGTGAAAAACTAAGCGGTGGTGGAACTTCATCAGGCTTAATGAGCTTTTTGAAAATTGGCGATTGCGCAGCAGGTGCCATCAAATCGGGCGGAACTACCAGACGCGCTGCCAAAATGGTTTGCTTAGACTTAGACCATCCTGAAGTGGTGGACTTCATTGACTGGAAAATGAAGGAAGAAGATAAAGTTGCCGCCTTGATTGCAGCGGGTTACGATAGCCACTACGAAGGCGAAGCCTACAAAACAGTGAGCGGTCAAAACTCCAACAACTCTGTGCGCATTCCAAACAAGTTCTTCTATGCATTAGAAAATGGTGAAGACTGGCATTTAACTTCTCGCAGTACAGGCAAAACAATGAAAACCTTTCCTTCGGCTCAGTTGTGGGATAAGATTGCAACTGCCGCTTGGCGTTGTGCAGACCCTGGTGTGCAATACGATTCTACTATTAATGAGTGGCATACTTGTGCTGCCGATGGTCCAATCCGCGCCAGCAACCCTTGCAGCGAGTACATGTTTTTAGATAACACTGCATGTAACTTAGCTTCTTTCAACCTGCGTAAATTCTTTAATGATGTAACATTAGAGTTTGATGTGAAAGGGTTTGAACACCAAAGCCGCATCTGGACAATGGTGTTGGAGATTTCTGTATTGATGGCTCAATTCCCTTCAAAAGAAGTGGCGCAGCTTTCTTACGATTACCGCACACTTGGTCTTGGCTTTGCCAATCTTGGTTCGGTATTGATGGTGAGCGGCATACCTTATGACAGCGACCGTGCTCGTGCTATTGGCGGTGCTATATCTGCAATCATGACGGGTATTGCCTACAAAACTTCGGCAGAAATGGCTTCTTCGTTGGGTACATTCCCAGCTTACGAACGCAATAAAGAAAACATGTTGCGCGTAATGCGCAACCACCGTTACGCTGCTTACAACGCTTCACCCGAAACTTACGAAGGCATCGAAATCAAACCTTTGGGTATTGACCCTCAGTATTGCCCAGATTATTTGTTGCAATCTGCAACCAATGCTTGGGACGATGCTTTGAAATTGGGCGAGCAATTCGGCTACCGCAATGCACAGGCTACTGTAATTGCGCCAACAGGTAC
This sequence comes from uncultured Chitinophagaceae bacterium, assembly GCA_964552715.1. Taxonomy (GTDB): domain Bacteria; phylum Bacteroidota; class Bacteroidia; order Chitinophagales; family LD1; genus UBA7692. The sequence goes on from CAZKHZ010000112.1 coordinate 5,806, forward strand.
CATCGGTTTATTGATGGATTGCGACACCACAGGTGTGGAGCCTGATTTTGCTTTGGTTAAATTCAAAAAACTTTCTGGTGGTGGCTATTTCAAAATTGTAAACGAATGTGTGCCGGCTGCTTTGCGCAATCTAGCCTACAACGAAGAGCAAATTGAAATCATTGTAAACTATGCTAAAGGTCACGGCACTTTATATGGTTGCCCTTCAGTAAATCCTGACAGCTTAATAGCAAAAGGATTCACCGAGGGTGACATTGCTAAAATAGAAGCACACTTACCCGCTGCTTTCGATATCACTTTCGCCTTCAACGTTTGGACCTTAGGAGAAGATACTTTGAAGCGCATCGGCATCACGCCCGAGCAATACAACAATCCAAACTTTAACTTGCTGCGCCAGATTGGTTTTAGCAAAACAGAAGTGGAAGCTGCCAACGTTTACACTTGCGGAACCATGACGGTGGAAGGTGCTCCTTTCTTGAAAGACGAACACTTGCCGATATTCGATTGCGCTAACAAATGTGGTTCAACAGGCGTACGTTTTATCCATGCACACGGGCACATTCGCATGATGGCGGCTGTGCAACCTTTTGTCAGCGGTGCCATTTCTAAAACTATCAATCTGCCAAACGAAGCAACGATTGACGATATTAAAGAATGCTATGAGTTAAGTTGGAAATTGGGCTTGAAAGCCAATGCTTTATACCGTGATGGATGCAAACTTTCTCAGCCGCTTTCAAACAAGAAAGACGAAGAGAAAGAAGACACTAAAGTTGTATCCACTACCTCTACTGCCGCGCCTGAATTGGAGCTGAGCAAACTAACGCCTGAGCAAGTGTTGGAAGCTGCCCGCATCTTTATGCAGGAAAGCAGCGACACACAATTTAAAACCGCATTGGCAAGAATTGTAGAGCGCAAACGCTTGCCACACAAGCGCAATGGTTTTACACAAAAAGCAAAGATTGGCGGACAAACCGTATTTGTGCGCACCGGAGAATACGAAGACGGAACATTAGGCGAAATCTTTATTGACATGCACAAAGAGGGCGCATCATTCCGCTCGCTGATGAACTGCTTTGCCATCTCTGTTTCTATAGGTTTGCAATACGGTGTGCCTTTAGATGAGTTTGTAAACAAATTCACCTTCACCCGCTTCGAGCCAAGCGGCATGGTGGACCATCCGAACATCAAAAACGCCTCTTCTATTGTAGATTACATCTTCCGCTTGTTGGGCTTTGAATACCTAACGCGTACAGATTTAGTACACGTTACACCCGAGCAATTGGCAATGCGCGAACGCAGCACCTTAGATTTAACTACAGACATTTCTGATGATGAAACAATAGTTGAACGCCAACATAGCATCTCTGAATTTAAAGTAACCAAGCCAACTACAGCAACTGTATCGGTGCCGGTGAAAAAGGCAGAAACTAAAAAGGCAGATGCACCACGCGTTATGTTAACAGTAATCAAATCGGGTAGCATGGAAGCTTTTAACCAAGCAGCAAAAGGACAAATGGGCGATGCACCAGCTTGCAGCACTTGCGGCAACATCACCATCCGCAGCGGAACTTGCTACAAATGCTTGAACTGCGGCAATAGCATGGGATGTAGTTAGTATTTAGATGTTAGCGGTTAGAAATTAGCCTTTAGAAAGCTCTTTTACAAAACTTCTGAAATTAGTTTTTCCTACGTGTGCTTTAGGAAGTAAAAGATGACTGTTATTGAAAACTTCTTGAAGGGTCATTATTTCTTTATTTTGAAACAATATAATTTTTTCGCCCCAACATTGGGCGAAGAATTTGGGCTTGGATTACAATTGTATATAATTGTGCTATCGAAGGGTTTTGAAGCTTAGCTCGCAGCCCTTGAAATTGCATTAGCACAGATACTACAACCAATATCAGGTAAACATAAATGGGTATTAATCTTTATAAAAACTATTTTTAATAAACTAAATAACATAAGTGATGGCAAAGTCAGCAACACTTCAACCGCAAATTGACAAACTTTTAATTGCTGTTGAGGCAACTGGAAAACTTAAGAAGGATGAACACGTAACTGGTAACGTTTTTGAGTTAATCGAAAATGATAAGAAGTTACTTAAAACGTACATGGAACTATGCGCCTTATACAACAAGCCCGATACTGTAAATAATATGATAGGTAAAAGAGTGCGACAAAACTGGAAAAACCTTACGAGCAAATCTGTTTCTGCTAGAAGCAAAACAAACCTAGCTAAAAGTTATAAGCTCTTATATTGAGCCAATAAGAGGAGTTTGGCATAGCCCAACGCTGATTTTCTGAAAGTTGCAAAGTGCTTTAACGACAATCTACTGGAAAGAACTTATACTTTAACATTACTAATTACACAGAAATGGAAAATACCAAAAGTCTAAAATGGAAAAAAATTAGTTTTTTAGAAAGCATCTATTATCAGTAAAAGATAGATTCTATCAATGATTCCGAGACGTTATTGAGGATTGAAAGTAGGATTGAGGAACTTGAGCAAATGTCCGATGAGCAATGTAACGAAGATATAGAGAATGTAAATCAAAGGATATGCAGATTAAAATGAATATTAAACCGATAATTAATTTAAAAACTGTTATACTAATTGACTTTTAGTCTCCTATACTATCCCACACTCCTCAATCAATCCCTAATCAATCCCATTCATAGCAGCCGTCTGCTTCAATCGCTGCGTGCCATAATTTCTTACCTCTGGTAGTTAGGTTTTCTGGCTTAGGCGAAACTGCGCAATAGAAACACACACAGTGCTTATACTACGCTGCTGCAATAAAATTTACTCCTCAACCTTAATAAGGCAAATTTTACTGGGCGAATTAGGTCTGAATGCAGCATAAGGTGATGTTCCAAATTGTGTTCTATCAATCAACATCCCATCGCCCACTTTATCGGCATTCATAATATCAATTCTATTTTTCACCTCACGGGTATCAAAAACCTTTGTTTTCTTCATTTCACCAACTTCATCTAAACGCACTGCCATCAGCACGCCTCCCCAACCCGCTATATGTGTTACAGGTGCTTTATCTTTAGGCAAATTAATGTTTTTCATGTCATCTAAAAAGAATAAATAGTTACTTCCTTTGTAGGGCAAAACTCTCACACTTAGTCCCCAAGTACTATTTATGCCATGTTGATTTTTAGGCACTTTTTTCACCCAACTTTGGGCACCATCTTTACCAATGTATTGAACTAAAACATCTTTAAAATAGTAGTGATAAGTATATGTTATATTTCTTCCATTATTATGCGTAACTACGCTACGGTAATATTCTTCGCCAACCAACACAGCCGATCCATCTTCATTGAAAATTACTTTCCGCAATAAAATGTTATAAGCTGATTGGTCTTCTCCTTTTTCATTTCCCTTTTCGAGTTTTTTTGCTGCAATACCTTTTTCATATTCTCGAAAAACCTCATTCGGTATTTCATAAAATCCTTGTTGGAATTTTTCCATTTTATCACTTGCTGCATTTAGTTTTAAGATAAATGACCCATCTACTTTGCTTTTATTTGCTTTAAGCTTACCGTTCTTATCTTTATTGGCATAAAATCCTGAACAAACGATATTAAACTTTGGATCTTCAAAAATTATAATCTGCGATACATACTTATCATCAAAATTAAAATTGATAGATCTACCATTTGCATCTTTTGAAAACTTCAAAATTTCATAATGAAAATTAGGGGCATTGTCAACAATTTCTTTGGTTGACTCATCGTTAAAAACTTTTGATAGTAAAAGAAAATTACCGTCTTTATCGCCATGAAAATCTATTATACTTAATTTATTTTCTGTGTAGGGCATTTTTACGTTTGGCTTAGACCAAATTACGTTCATGTTTTTATCAAAAACCCAAAATCCGTATTCTTCATAGTTCTTGGCATTTATTTTACTCGCATTTGGATAATTTACATAAACAAACATTTTTGAAGAATCTTTTGCAAATGAAATTTTGAATTTATTTCCTTTATGAAATTGATACACCCCTGTAACCACTAAACTGCCTGTCACTTTAGGACATTGAATCAACTCTTTTGATTTTCCTGAAAGATCGCCTTTTTTAAGGTCAACGTTTTGCACAAACAATCTTTCTTTACCTTCTTTTTTATTCCAAGTGGTATAAAACCAATAACTACTTCCGTTCCACTCGCTGAATAGCTCACTATCATACCCTTTTGGTAAGGTGCGTAAGTCAATCAATTTTTCGCTTTCTAATTTCAACGTTGGTGAAAATTTTTGCAGCGAAAGACTTTTTCCATAAAGGTGGCCAATTTGCATATAGCCAACTTCATTGTTTCCCAGAAAGCCTAAATCAAAATGTTTTTTTGGAAGTATATACTCTTGCCCCCATGTTAGTTTTATTTTAGGATCGGATGCGTAAGTAAGCGTAAAATTTGCTACTAGTGAGAATACTGCCAACTTTTTAAAAAAGTTCATGATTTTTATTTTAAGTGAAATTAACATGGTGCAATTATATAGGAAATGAATGAGTAAAAAAGAAACAACTTTATTAATAATTAAGAGTCGCTCACATATTGCCCTTTTACTAAGTGTGTGGAACATTTGAAATTATTAGAACACGCTAGACCAAATAGAAAAATGAATTATTTCTTCGCAGCAGAGTGTCCTAAAAGTCACTCTGCGTGCCATGAAGCGCAACTGTACAACACCTCTATTCTCTATTTCGCCCCAATGTCTCCTCATCCCGCCCTCGCTCGCGTCCCGCGAGTGAGCTATTCAAATCTCTCAGGCATTTTTTAATACGCAAGACTCGCACATATTCTTCACCCGCCAGAGGCGAGCGAAGGCGGTGATAATCATTTAAAAAATCCTACTGCAGAGCTTGCCGAACCACGGCTGTTCATTAATAATTCATAATTCATCATTCACCACTCCTCTCACCCGGCTGTTTTTTTTCGTCCCTAGTCCCCCGTCTCCCGTCCCTCGTCCCTTCTCCACCCAACCACAAACGTCACCATCCAGCTACCACTACCAACCACCTTTTTTTTCGTTAAAATGAAATGAAATTCACTATAGCGGCTCTTATAACCCAATTTCCTCTCACTATACCTCGATCGCGGGGTCTCATAATCGGTTCGCGGGGTCTCATATCTCAAATTCCTAACCTCACAATCCGCGCATTTGTATTCATTCCTGTATTAGTGGCTTGTTACCCTTAGCAAAGCCGAAGGGCGGCTGTTCCTCGCAACTTGTCACTCGCAACTTCTTCTTCACCGCACCAATCCTCCTTTCTTGTCTATTGGTTCTTGGCTCTTAAATCTAACATCACATTTAAACACTCCTTTCTTTCCACTTTTGCGCTCTCCTATTGGTATTCCTTTGCCTACTGCTTACTGCCCACTTGTATTGTCTAATGTCTAACTACTAATTACTACTCCTTCACAACTTCCAACTCACTCTTCGCAACTCATAAATACTTTTCTACTTTCGCCCGCACGAACAAAGCGGCACATTGTCGCACATAACAGAACTCATTCAGCGCGTGCAGGGCAAACCATTTCTACATATCCATTATTGCTTGATTGTGATGCTGTGCTGTGTGGTTTGCAGCAGTTCTCTATTCGCCCAGAAGAAAGACTCCACCAAAACAAAAAGAACCTTCAACGATACTTGGTATTACAACTCGGCACCCGATGTGCGGTACGGCATAGATTCTTCCATATTTAATATTGAAGAGTTCAATGCTATGCAGCGCGCAGGTTCTGAGTATCTCAACATTGGCAATACAGGCAGTGCGGCTTATCCTTTGGTGTTTTCTCCTTTTCGCATCAAGGGTTTCAATACGGGTTACAATCAATTTGAAGCCTACCAACATCGCTTTGATAGTGTAAAGATGTTTCAGGTGATGCGCCCTTATTCGCAGATTGGTTATTTGGTAGGGCAAAAAGTAGAGCAGTATTTCAACGGCAAGTTTGCTGCACAACAAAAGCAACGCCTGCAATATGGCGTGGACTTTACGCGCTATAATAGTAGAGGTACTTATCAAAACCAAAGCACCAACATCAATGGGTTTTCGCTTTACGGCAATTACGCCCCGCGCAGCAATTCTTTTTCGTTGCAAACCATTATGGTTTTCAACAGTAATGTTGTGAAAGAGAACGGTGGCGTACAACAAGATGTGTTTGCAAAAGGCTCCACACTTATTTCAAAAGAGTTGGCTCCCGTGAATCTTACAAACGCCCTCAATAATTATCAGGAGATAAAATGGATGTTCAAAGCGGCATATCATTTGGGCAAAAAGGAAATAGTTAAAACCGACACAGGCAGCTATAAGGTTACCATTCCAACCTTCAAAATTGGTTACGCATTTACTACTGGCAGAGACAAATATAAGTATGTGGACGGGAAAGCAGATTCTGCCTATTATGGCAAATATTATACCTACAAAGATTCGATGAAACACGATGCCAGTTTTATATTGGTAGGCAATGAAGTGTTTGTGGAGTTTACTGGGCAAACTAGAAAAAAAGGGACGAGGGAC